>NZ_JBFUGT010000111.1:0-19890 GCF_056402775.1 Rhodococcus sp. P3_B8 | reverse complement strand
CCGCGGATGCGGCCGACGACCAGCAACGCGAGGAGGGTGACCGCGAGCAGCAGCGTGGTGTCGGCCGCGGCGAGGAAGACCTGACCGCGATCGGTGAGCCCGAAGATGCTCACCGGCAACGTCTTCCAGGTCGCCGGATACACCATCACGGTGGCGCCCAGTTCGCCCATCGACAGCGCGATCGACAGGCCCGCGGCGGCGCCGAGCGCAGGCAGCAGGAGCGGCAGCGTGATCCGCAGCAGGACCCGGGTGGGACCGGCGCCGAGGGATTCGGCGGCCTGCCGGTAGGCGGGATCGAGGCGGTCCAGAGCCGCCGAGACGGTGCTGAACGTGAACGCCAGCACGAGGATCGTGTGCGCCAGGATGACGATCCACTTCGTTCCGCCGAGCAGGAGCGGCCGTGAGTTGAACGCGATCAGCAGACCCAGTCCGATCGCCACGGACGGGATCGCGATCGGCAGGTGGAAGACGGCGTCGGTGATGCGGCGCAACCACGTCGGCGCCTCACGCGCTGCCAGTGCCGCCCACGTCCCGACCACCAGTGCCAGTGCGCCTGCGACGAACGCCGTCTGCAGGCTGACGGTGAGACTGGCGAGGTTCTCGTCGGACAGTGCCGTCGCAAAGTTCCGGCCGCCGAGGTCCGACGGCAGTGGGCCCGTCCAGGACCCGGCCAGCGCGGCCGCGATCACGGTGGCGATGGGTGCCACGAACACGACGGTCACGACGACCGCGAACACACCCAGGATCAGGGCTCTAGACCTTCTCGTCCACAGCAGCACGGCTGCCTCCCGTCAGCGTGGCGAACACGAATCGGTATGTGCAGTACAGGGTCAGCGACAGCACCACCTGGACGGTGGCGATCACGGCCGCGCCCGGCAGGTCGAACGTGACGATGCCGCGCGTGTAGATCAGGACGGGCAGCGTCACCACGTCCTTGGCGCCCGTGAACAGGACGATGCCGAACTCGTTGAGGGTGAGCAGCAGCACCAGCGATCCACCCGCCAGCAGTGCGGGCCACGCCTCGGGCATCACCACGGTCCGGAGCACCCGCAGCGGCGACGCCCCGAGACTGGCGGCGACGTCGAGTTGTTCGCGGGGGATCTGGGTGAACGCGGCGAGCAGGGGACGGACGACGAACGGCGTGAAGAACGTGACCTCCGCGGCGATCACCCCGAGTGGGGTGCCGAGGAAGTTCAGCGGTCCGTCGGCGTCGCCGGTGATCCGCGCGATCAGCGCGTTCACTGCCCCGGCGGTGCCGTAGAGGAACGTGAACGCCAGCGTGATCAGGAACGACGGCAGCGACAGCACCGCGTCGATCAGCCGTCCCACGACCTTCGATCCCGTGAACGGGACGAACGCCAGGACGAGCGCGAGGAACGTGCCGACGATCACGCAGCCGAGGGTGGAGAGGGCGGCGATCTGCACCGTCCGCCACAGGGCTGTGCGGAACAGTTCCGAGCCGAGCACCCTGGACCAGTTGTCCAGACCCGAACCGGTCTCGGAGTCGAGGGATTCGGTGAGCACCCGCGCCATCGGGTAGACGGCGAATCCGAGTACGAGCAGCAGGGGTGGGAGCGTCCACGCGATGCCTCGCCACCGGAACGGCTCGCGGGAGAGCGGTGCCGTCGCGGCGGGCGGACGCTCGAGGGTCGCGGTCATGTCGCCGGTACCAGGACGCTGCCGTCGGACGGGAACTGCACGCCGACGACGGTGCCCGGACCACGCTGGTCGTGACCGGACACGTCCGCGTCCACCTGCACTCCCTCGAAATCGTCGACGGCGAGCGTGATCCGCGTGGTCGATCCCCGCCACACCGTCGAGACGATCCGCGCCGAGAACGAACCCCGCGCGCCGGGCGCCGTCAGCGTCACCGCGTGCGGGCGGACACACAGGAACGCGGGCAGGTCCGACTCCCACTCCACGTGCCCGATGTCGGGTTGCGGCGCGGTTGCAGTGACGGGAACGCCGCCGATCGACACGAGCGCCGACGTCCCGATCACCCGGGTGACGGTGCACGGCAGCAGGTTGGCGCCGCCGAGGAATTCCGCGGTGAAACTGCTCGGCGGCCACTTCCAGAGATTCTCGACGGTGTCGATGTCGGCGAGCCGGGAGTTACGCATGACGGCGATCCGGTCGGCCAGCGCCAGCGCCTCGCTCTGATCGTGCGTGACGTAGAGCATCGCAGTGTCGGGCAGGGCCGCACGCAGTCGCGAGAGCTCACCGAGCATGCTCTCGCGCAGTCGGGCGTCCAGCGCGGCGAGCGGTTCGTCGAGCAGCAGAACCGAGGGCCGGATCGCGAGGGCCCGCGCGATCGCGATCCGCTGCTGCTGTCCGCCCGACAGTTCGCGGGGCAGGCGCTTGCCGTAGGCGGACATGCCGACCATGTCGAGTGCCTCGGCCACCCGCGCGCCGATCTGCGCGCGCGGCACCCGTTGGGAGCGGAGGCCGAACGCGACGTTGTCGGCCACCCGCATGTGCGGAAACAGCGCGTAGGACTGCACGACGACGCCGATTCCCCGTTTCGCGGGTGGTAGGTCGGTGACGTCGCGGGATCCGAGCCGCACGGAACCCGAAGTGGGGCGGACGAATCCCGCGAGTGCCTTCAGTGCGGTCGACTTTCCGGAGCCGCTCGGGCCGAGCAGGGCCACCGTCTCACCGCGGCCGACGCGCAGGTTGAAGTCGATCAGGGCGTGAGTCACGCCCTTGCCGCGGCCGTAGCCGACGGTGACGCGGTCGAACGTGATGGCCGGCGCGGAGAAGTCGGTGACTCCGCGGACCGCAGTGGTGTGCGACGGCTGTGCCCGCCTGGCTGGAGTTCCCGACACGATCAGCTCCCGGTGGCCTTCTGGTACGCCGCGATGTCCGAATCGAGTTCGGTGAGTACGTCGTTCCAGTTCGGCGACCACACCTGCACCCCCTGCAGTGCTCGCGCCGGGGCGCTCTCGCCCGCGGTGGCGCGCACGTCTTCGCGGACCGACATGCCGAGCGCGTCGTCGGCGACCGTCTTCTGCGACTCCTCGGACAGCAGGAACTCCATCAATTGCCTGCCCTGCTCGCTGCGGGGCGCGCCCTTCGTCAGACCCATCACGTACGGCAGGGCGACGGTGGTGCGGGTGCCGTCGGCGGCGGCGGGGAAGAAGAGGTCGAATGTCGAACCGTCCTCGGCGATGGACGTGAGGTTCATCTGGACGTCACCGTTGGCGACGAGCAGTTCGCCGTTGCTGACCTTCGGCTGCAGCTTGCCGGTCGAGGACGACGGTCCCACGTTGTTGACCTGCAGCTTGGTGAGATAGTCGAGTGCGCCGTCCTTGCCCCTCAGGTGCTGCAGGAGCAGCAGCACCGCGGTGCCGTCGCCGGCCTGGCCGGGGGTCGAGTACTGGATCTTGCCCTTGAACTGGTCGGACAGCAGGTCGTCCCAGGTCCGGGGAGCAGGCGAGGCCGCCGGGTTGGCGATGAAGGACAGGTAGTTCTCGACGACGGGAACGAAGTGACCGGCCGCGTCCTTCTCCGCCGCGGGAACCGCGGAGGCGTCGACACCGCTCGGAACGAGCAGTCCCTGGGAGTCGGCCTTCTGGATGAACGGCGGCAGCGTGACGACGACGTCGGCCTGCGGGTTCGACTGTTCCTTCTCGAGGCGAGAGACGACTTCGCCGGATCCGGCCTCGACGAGGTTCACCGCGATCCCGGTCTGTGCGGTGAAGGCGTCGAAACGCGATTTGTACCAACCGGAGAGCCCGTCGGCGCTGTAGACGGTGACGGTGTCGGTGCCCGAACCGGCGGCGGTGCCGGTTCCGCCGCAGGCGGTTCCGAGGGTGAGGACGGTCGCGGCCAGGGCGGCGGCGGCGATCCGGGGGCGAAGACGCATGACGGGTTCCTAACGATGAGGGGGATTTCGAAACGGAGCTTGCCGTTTGGTCTAGACCAGTGGGCCACTGCGAGAAGAACGGCAGGTGAACAATTGGTATAGACCATTTTTCGGGTACGCTCGGCCGCATGAACGACGACAGCGGCGCGTCCGGGGAGTCCGCGTTGATCGACACTGCGGTGGCGCTGCGGTCGCTGTGCTGCGTCTGCGACGGCGAGGGGTGCGACTGGCTCACACCGCAATTCAGAGGGTGGACGACGTGATCGCGGTCGCGCGCAGAGTACGAGACACGGTGATACCCGCACCATGACGGAAACGCGGAACGTCCCCAAGTACTACCGGGTCCGCACCGAACTCGAGTCGATCCTCGCCGAACTCGAGGTGGGGGACGCGGTCCCTGCGGAGCGGGAACTGGCCCTGCGGTTCACGGTGTCCCGCGAGACGGTGCGGCAGGCCATCCACGAACTGCTGGTCGAGGGTCGCGTCGAACGTCGCGGCCGCGGCACCGTCGTCGCCAGCCCGAAGCTCGTGCAGCCGCTGTCGTTGCGGTCCTACACCGAGGGTGCGCTCAGTCAGGGCCGGGTGCCCGGGCGCGAACTGGTGACGTTCGAGGAACTCGGTGCCGACGCGGACCTCGCCGAGGCGCTCGGTCTCGCGTTCGGGGCGCCGGTGATCCACCTCGAACGCGTCCTGCTCGCGGACGACGAGAAGATCGGGCTCGAAAGCACCCATCTGCCCGCCGAACGGTTCGGGGAGATGGCGCGCAGGTTCGACCCGGGCACCTCGCTGTACGCGGCGATCCGCGAGACCGGCGTGGTGTTCGCGTCGGCGACCGAGCGGATCGAGACGGTGCTGGCCTCCCCGCGGGAGGCCGCGCTGCTCGACTCGACCACCGCGATGCCGATGCTGCGGCTCCATCGTGTCTCGCTCGACACCGACGGCGTCCCGATCGAACGGGTGCGTTCCCTCTACCGCGGCGACCGGATCGCCTTTCTCACCACACTGCGGGAGTGATGTCGACGCGCACGACGGGTCCGGGGGCGTCCGGGTCGTGCACGGGGCTAACCTGGTACCCATGTCTGTCYGCACAGCACTGAGCCCCGGAACCGTGTCGCCCGTCCTCGCCGTACCGGCGGGGATCGAGCGTCCCGAGTACGCGTGGAAGCCCACGGCGAAGGAAGGCAACGAGCCGTGGGTGCAGACCCCGGAGACCATCGAGGCCATGCGGGTGGCGAGCAAGATCGCGGCGCAGGCCCTGCAGGAGGCCGGTAAGGCGGTGGCGCCGGGTGTCACCACCGACGAGCTCGACCGCATCGCGCACGAGTACATGATCGATCACGGCGCCTACCCGTCGACGCTCGGATACAAGAGTTTCCCCAAGTCGTGCTGCACGTCGCTGAACGAGGTGATCTGCCACGGCATCCCCGACTCGACGGTGATCCAGGACGGCGACATCGTCAACATCGACGTCACCGCGTACATCGGCGGCGTGCACGGGGACACCAACGCCACGTTCCTCGCCGGGGACGTCGCCGAGGAGAACCGGTTGCTGGTGGAGCGGACCCACGAGGCGACGATGCGCGCCATCAAAGCCGTCAAGCCCGGCCGTGCGCTCAACGTCATCGGCCGCGTCATCGAGTCGTACGCGCACCGCTTCGGCTACGGCGTGGTCCGCGACTTCACCGGACACGGCATCGGCACCACCTTCCACAACGGCCTCGTCATCCTCCACTACGACGAGCCCTCCGTGGACACGGTCATCGAACCCGGCATGGTGTTCACGATCGAACCGATGATCAACCTCGGCGACATCGGCTGGGAGATCTGGGACGACGACTGGACCGTCGTCACCAAGGATCGCAAGTGGACGGCTCAGTTCGAGCACACCATCGTGGTCACCGAGACCGGCAACGAGATCCTCACCCTGCCTTGAGTGAGAGCCGGTGGAAGGGCGCCCTGCTCGTCGCCGGCACCACGTCCGACGCGGGCAAGAGTGTGCTCGTCGCGGGACTGTGCCGGATGCTCGCGCGGCGAGGTGTCCGGGTGGCGCCGTTCAAGGCGCAGAACATGTCGAACAACTCCGTCGTCACGCTGGACGGCGGCGAGATCGGCCGGGCGCAGGCGCTGCAGGCCGCGGCCTGCGGACTCGAGCCGAGTGTCCGCTTCAACCCCGTACTGCTGAAACCGGGGAGCGACCGCACGTCGCAATTGGTGGTGCGCGGCCGCGCGGTCACGTCCGTCGGAGCCCGCGACTACATCGAGCACCGGCAGCACCTGCGTGCGGTGGTCGCCGAGGAACTGGCGTCGCTGCGCGCCGACTACGACGTCGTGATCTGTGAGGGAGCGGGCTCACCCGCCGAGATCAACCTGCGAGCCACCGACCTCGCCAACATGGGGCTCGCCCGGGCCGCGGGCCTGCCGGTGATCGTCGTCGGCGACATCGACCGCGGTGGAGTGCTCGCCCACCTGTTCGGCACCGTGGCGGTCCTGGAACCGGACGACCAGGCGTTGATCGCGGGATTCGTGATCAACAAGTTCCGCGGCGACGTGTCGTTGCTGGGGCCGGGCCTCGAGCAGTTGACGGCCGTGACGGGACGCCCGACGCTCGGGGTGATTCCCTTCGCCGAGGACCTGTGGCTCGACGCGGAGGATTCGCTCGGTGTGGTGGGGGACGCCCCGGTCGGACGTCCGGCGCCACCGATCGGCGACGACTGGCTGCGGGTGGCCGCGATCCGCCTGCCCCGCATCTCCAATTCGACGGACGTCGAGGCGCTCGCGTGCGAACCCGGGGTGTCGGTGCGCTGGGTCACCGATCCGTCGCGGCTGGAGGACGCCGACCTGATCGTCCTGCCCGGCAGCAAGTCGACCGTGTCGGATCTGGAGTGGTTGCGCCGCAACGGCATCGCGGATGCGATCGCCGCGCACGCGAAACGCGGCGGTCCGGTGCTCGGCGTGTGTGGCGGCTACCAGATGCTCGGGTCCGTGATCGTCGACGACGTCGAATCCGGCCGGGGTGCGGTGCCCGGTCTCGGACTGCTCGACCTCGAGGTGGAGTTCGCCCCGGACAAGGTGCTCGCGCAGGTGCGCGGCAACGCCCACGGAGTTCCGGTGTCCGGGTATGAGATCCATCACGGCCGGGTGCGGCGCAACGGCGACGAGCCCCTGCTCCACGCGAGCAGCGGCGCCGCGGAAGGCAGTATCCGCGGCGCCGTGTACGGCACGCACTGGCACGGACTGCTGGAGACCGACCGTTTCCGCCGGCTCCTGCTGGACGACGTGGCCGATCACGCGGGGAGAACCGGTTTCGTCACCGCACCCGACACGGATGTCGCCGCGATCCGGACCGCTCAACTCGATCTGCTGGCGGATCTGGTGGAGCAGAACCTCGATCTCCGTGCCCTGGAGGACCTCCTCGGCGCGGGTGCCCCGGAAGGCCTTCCGGCCATCGCGTCGACCCTGGTGCGTTAGGCCGTCGCGCGGCGGACGAGCGCCCACGCCGCGATGATCCCCGCGGCCGCGGCCAGTGCCGGCAGCCACACCATCGGCACCGACCGGGGCGCGGCGGCGAACCAGTGGCCGATGTCCGGCCACTGGTTCTGCCACGTGATCACGAACGCGGCGGCGCCTGCGGCGAGGAGAGTGCCGACGCCGAGCGTGAAGAGCCCCACCACCCGCCACCGGTGATGCAGTGCGCCCAGGAACATTCCGGCCGCCGCGGTCAGTGACAGGAAGGCGAAGTAGGCGGCCAGTTGTATGACCGGGTCGGACGTGAAGTAGTTGGGTATCGCGAACATCCGCATCCCCACACCCCAGCCGCCGGTGGCCTCCTCGATCAGCGACAGTCCGTAGAGCATTACCCCGAACACGAAGACCTGGACGGCGGCGACGATCAGGGTGGCCGCGAAATAGTCGCGTCGGGTGACGCTCATCCCCAGTGCGAACGGGAACGTCTGTGTCATGGCCTGCAGGTAGAACGCGAGAGCGAACCCGAACAGCGAGAAGACGCCGCCGGTGAAGTTGGTGTCGCTGCCGGTGTCGCCCACCATCGCGAAGATGGCCGCACCGATCGTGAACGACGCGACCAGCACGCCCAGTGGCCACGCGACGAGCAGGGGCCAGGCGACGGTGTGGATGCGGGAGACGGTCAGGACCCGGTTCGTCATCGTGCGTCCTCCTTGGTGGCCGTGGTGCTGCGGACCACGAGTTGCTGAAGGCTGAGCGGCTCGAAATGCAGGCCTTCGTCGACCGCCCGGTCCCGTTCGGAATCCGACAGGGTGGTCTGCACGGTTGCCCGTTCGTGATTACCCAGCGATTCACGGTGCAGGACAGTCTTGTTCGAGGTGAAGTCGGCGACGAGCGAAGCCAGGCCGGAGACGACGACGGCGCCTTCGCGCAGCGCGTCGGTGTCCTCGTCGAGGATGATCCGTCCCTTGTCGATCAGGATCACGTGTTCGATCAGGTCGCTGACCTCGTCGATGAGGTGTGTGGAGAGCACGACCGTGCGCGGGTGTTCGGCGTAGTCGGCGAGAAGCCGGTCGTAGAAGAGGTGCCGTGCCACCGCGTCGAGCCCGAGATACGGCTCGTCGAACAGGGTGAGCGGTGCGCGGGAGGCGAGACCGACCGTCACGCCGAGCGCGGACGTCATGCCCCGCGACAGCTTCTTCACCTTGCGGCACAGCGGAAGATCGAAATCCTCCAGAAGTGTCTGTGCGAACTCCTCATTCCAGTGGGGGAGCAGGTGCCGTGCGGTCGCGAGGACGTGCCCGACCTTGAAGTCGTCCGGGTACTTCTGGCTCTCCTTGACGAAGCACACGGCGGTGAGTGCCCGGGAATTCTCGTGCGGAGCCTGACCGAAGATCTCGACCGTGCCCGAAGTCTGGAACTCCTGGCCGGTGAGGATCTGCATGAGCGTGGTCTTGCCGGCGCCGTTGCGGCCGAGGAGGCCGTAGATCTTGTTCTCCTGCAGGGAGAAGTCGATCCCGTCGAGTGCGACGAAGTCGCCGAATCGCTTGCCGAGGCCCCGCGCCGAGGCGACCGTCTTCGTGTCGAATGCTGTGCCGATCATCGTGCTCCCTCCCGTTGGTCGAGCATGGTCTTGAGTTCGGCGATGCTGACGCCGAGTTTGTCCGCCTCGGTGACGAGCGGGTCGATGAACTGGCGCGCGAACCGCTCGCGTCGCCGGAAGCGCAGCGCGTTCCGGGCGCCGGAGGTGACGAACATTCCGATTCCCCTCTTCTTGTAGAGGATCCCGTCGGCGACGAGCTGATTCAGCCCCTTGGCTGCGGTCGCCGGGTTGATCCGGTGGAACGCGGCGAGCTCGTTGGTGGACGGCACCTGGCCTTCTTCGGGAAGGGTTCCGTCGATGATCGAGTTCTCGATGAGTTCTGCGATCTGCTGGAACAGCGGTCTGCCGTTGTCGATCATCGACGCCCGCCTCGTCGGTTGATCGGTTCATTACTCATGTAATGAACCATAGAACCAGGGAGGTCCGAGCGCAAGACGTCCCCGATCGCGTAGTTTTTAGCCCATGGAACTGACGCACGTGGCGGTGGGAAATGGAACCTGCACGGTCCGCATCGACGGACCGGAGAGCAAACACACCGTTCTCCTACTGCCGGGGGCCGGCGACGGACCGGATGTCTACGAGGGCGTCTGCGAGCGCCTGCACAATTCCGATCTGCGCACGATCGTGCCCGAGGACATCGCCGGTCTCGACGAGACGACGATCATGGCTCTGCTCGACGAACTGAAGGTCGGGTGGGTCAACCTCGTCGGCAGCCGCGAAGGAGCCGAACTGGCGTGGTCGCTGGCGGCTCGCCAGTTCGGACGCTTCGCCAGCCTCGTGGTGGCCGACCGGGGGCATCCGGCGGCACCCGACGCCGCCGGTGCGGTGCGCGGATCCGACTGCCCGCCGGTCGAACTCCCCACGACCGTGATGGTCGGCAGCCCCGACCGGCGTGCCGAGGCGGACGCGAGCGGCCGCTTCGTCTACTCCGACTTCCGCGTCGTACAACTCGACGACGTCACCAACGTCCCGGCCGCGGCGGCGGCGGAGCTGGCCACCGAGATCGTCCTCCGTACCAGCCCCTGGTAGATCCCGGCCCCACGCCGAGCGCAACCGTGCTCAGCGTGGGGCGTACATGATGACGGCCATGCCCAGCAGACAGATCAGGGCGCCCGAGACGTCCCAGCGGTCCGGGCGGAAACCGTCCGCCACCATGCCCCAGATCAGCGAGCCCGCGACGAACACCCCGCCGTACGCGGCGAGGATGCGGCCGAAGTGGGCGTCCGGCTGCATCGTCGCGACGAACCCGTACGCACCGAGCGCCGCCACACCGGCGCCGATCCAGATCCAGCCCCGGTGCGCGCGGACGCCCTGCCACACCAGCCACGCGCCGCCGATCTCGAACAGCGCCGCGACGGCGAACAGCGCGACGGACTTGGCGACCGTCACTCGGGCGGCAGCTCGAGGCCGAGGAGAGCGTTCTCGACGACCTCGGGCAGCGCCGGGTGGATCCAGTACTGTCCCCGCGCCATCTGCTGCGCCGTCARCCCGAAGCTCATCGCCTGGATCAGCGGCTGGATCACCGTGGGCGCCTGGGCGCCGATCACGTGCGCACCGAGCAGACGCCCGGTGCCGCGTTCGGCGATGACCTTGCACAGCCCCTCGTCGTCCTCCATCGCCCACCCGTAGGCGACGTCGCCGTACGCCTGCACCTTCACCGTGATGTCCCAGCCCGCCTCCCGGGCCTCGGCCTCGGTCAGCCCGACGTGCGCGATCTGCGGGTCGGTGAACACGGCGGCGGGTACGAACCGGTGGTCCGCGGCGCGCAGACCCGACGTGTCCTTCCCCGCGTCCTGCAGGAGATTGTGCTGAACCACTCGCGCCTCGTGGTTGGCGACGTGCTTGAGCTGGTACGGCGAGGAGACGTCACCGAGCGCGAAAACGCCTTCGGCACTGGTCCGTTGGTAGTCGTCGACCACGACGCGTCCCTCGTCGTCGAGGTCGATGCCACCGGCGGCGGCCCCGATGGCGTCGCCGTTCGACTGCCGCCCGGTCGCCACCAGGAGAACGTCACCCGAGACGACGGTGCAGTCCTCGAGTTCGACCGCGACGCCGTCACCGTCGCGGCGCACAGCCGCGACGGCGCTGCCGCGATGCACGTCCCATTTCTTCTGGGCGAGATCCGTGAACCGGCGCGAAACGTCCTCGTCGAGGTGCCGCAGCAGGTGGGAGCTGCGCGCGATCAGCGACACCCGGGTGCCGAGCGCGGAGAACACGTGCGCGAACTCGGCGGCGATGTATCCCGCACCGATGATCACCATGCGCTCGGGCAGCTCCGGCAACCGCATGATGTCGTCGTTCGTGTAGTACCGCACACCGGATTCCCGGACCACATCGGGAATGATCGGCCGGGACCCGGCCGCGATCACCACCTGGTCGGCCGTGACGACCTCCCCGGTACCGGTGTCGAGGGTCCGTGGGCCCACGAACGTCGCGTGCCCGCGGAACAGCGTGGTGTTCGGGCTGTCCTCGGCGCGGTAGCGCTCCCCGCCTGCCGAGATCGGGTCGATTCGGCCGAAGACCCGTTTGACGATGTCCGGCCAGCGCACCCCCTCGAGCTCCGCGTCGACGCCGTACTTCGCGGAATTGCCGACCGTGCGGGCCACCTCCGCGGCGTAGACGAACATCTTCGTCGGGATGCAACCCACGTTCAGGCACGTCCCGCCGAAGATGCCTTCCTCCAGGATCGCGACCGTCTTGTCGGCGAAGCGTTCGTCGGGCAGCGAGTTTCCGGACCCCGAACCGATGATCGCCAGATCGAAATGTGTCATCGGTTGGCCTCCGCCGCGTTGTGGCCGTGCAACCAGTCGAGCCACAGGTCCACTTCGGCGAACGCCTCCGCCCGGGGCTTGTCGGCGGACAGGAACACGTCGTGCCGGGCGCCCGCGATGGGCACGATCGTGGTGCGGTCACCGAGGCACCCCGCCCAGCGGGCGATCTGCCGGACGTCGAGGACGGCGTCGGCCGTGTCCACCCTGGGGTCGTACCGCGGCGCGAAGTACGACGCCTTGGACCGGAGGATCAGGGCCGGAACCCCGATGTCGAGACCGCGGTGCAACTGGGCGTGCCCACGGCGCACCGCACGCAACCACCCGAACGTCACCGGGAAACCGCTCAGCGGCTTCCAGTCGAGGTTGTAGTTCCAGATACCGTTGCCCTCCACGTGCAGGCTCACGCCGTACGTGTCGAGCCCGGTCTTCGGGATGATCGACTTGCGTTTGACGCGCCCGAGCGCATCGACGGYCACCGTCCCCACGTTCCGCAGGTACGACGGACCCTGCAGGTCGAACCACGGGCTGTTGAGGATGACCCCGCTGATGCCGAGTGCCGCGGTGCCGCCCGGCTTGCGCTGCAGGCGGTGCAGCCACAGTGGCAGAACCAGACCGCCCGTCGAATGCGCGACCAGCAGGACCTCCCCGTCACCGGTCTGTCCCCGGACCTGGCGCAACGACTCGTTCAGCTCGGCGTCGTACAGCGTCAGATCGGAGACGAAGTGCGGCGTCTGGCCGGGTTCGAGCGAGCGGCCGCACTTGCGCAGATCGAGCGCGAAGAAGGCGTAACCCTGTTCGGCGAAGTGCTCCGCCAGGTGCTTCTGGAAGAAGTAGTCGGTGAATCCGTGAACGTAGAGTACGGCGCGGCCGGTCTTCTTCGTCTCCTGCGCGGGCTGGTAGCGGATCAGCGTCGCCTTCACCTCGCCCTCGCCGTCCGGGTCGGTGCCGAGAGGAATGGTCAGCTGCTGATATCCGTCGCCGAGAACGTCGGGAGCCCATGTAGTCACAGATCACAATCTAATGTGCGATTCGGGGGCGCGGGGAGGCGCACAATTGGGGCAGGTGATTCTCGCTCATACGCGCGGGTAACCTATCCGGCGAACACGGCAGGCGTATGCGCGTACGGCTATGGACAAGGAAGTCGATACTCCAGTGTCAGATCAGAATGCGGTAGAGACGAAAACGGATGTAGTGCTGGTTGGCGCGGGCATCATGAGCGCGACGCTGGGAGCGATCCTGCGTCAGGTGCAGCCCGATTGGTCGATCACCACATTCGAGCGGCTCGACGCAGTAGCCGCCGAGAGCAGCGACCCGTGGAACAACGCGGGCACCGGCCACTCCGCGCTGTGTGAGCTCAATTACACCCCGCAGAACGCCGACGGCACCGTGGACATCACGAAGGCCGTCAACGTGAACGAGCAGTTCCAGGTGTCGCGGCAGTTCTGGGCGCACGGTGTCGAGAGCGGTGTGCTCACGCACCCCAAGGAGTTCATCAACCCCATCCCGCACGTGAGCTTCGTGCACGGCGAGGCCAACGCGAAGTACCTGCGGGCCCGCTACGACGCCCTCGCCGGTCACCCCCTGTTCGCGGGCATGGAGTACATCGACGCACCCGACGAGTTCACCCGTCGCCTGCCGTTGATGGCGAAGGGCCGCGACTTCAGCGATCCCGTCGCACTCAACTGGACCCAGGACGGCACCGACGTCGACTTCGGCGCCCTGACCAAGCAGCTCCTCGGTTACGTCGGCGCATCCGGCGGCGTCGTCCACTTCGGGCACGAGGTCACCGACCTCACCAAGCAGTCCGACGGCAGCTGGGTGGTCAAGGTCACCAACCGCCGCAACGGTGTGAAGAAGGTCGTGCGCGCGAAGTTCGTGTTCGTCGGCGCCGGTGGCGGTGCGCTGCACCTGCTGCAGAAGTCCGGCATCGAGGAGGCCAGGGGCTTCGGCGGGTTCCCCGTCAGCGGCGCGTTCCTGCGCTGCACCAACCCGGAGCTCATCGACCAGCACCGCGCCAAGGTCTACGGCAAGGCCGCCGTCGGCGCGCCGCCCATGTCGGTTCCGCACCTCGACACCCGCGTGATCGGCAACAAGCCCGGACTGCTGTTCGGGCCGTACGCCGGCTGGTCGCCCAAGTTCCTCAAGCAGGGCCGCGTCACCGACCTGCCCAGCTCGGTCAAGCCGAACAACCTGCTCTCGATGCTCGGTGTCGGCGTCAGCGAACTCGGTCTCGTCAAGTACCTGATCAGTGAGCTCGCGATGTCCGAGGCCGGCCGGATCGAGACCCTGCGGGAGTTCGTCCCGAAGGCGCTCGGCAAGGACTGGGAACTGATCACCGCGGGCCAGCGCGTCCAGGTCATCCGTCGAGCCAAGGGCAAGGGCGGCGTTCTCGAGTTCGGCACCGCCGTCGTCAACGCCGCTGACGGCACCATCGCGGGCCTGCTCGGCGCGTCGCCGGGTGCGTCGACCGCGGTGCCCGCCATGCTCGACGTGCTGCAGCGCTGCTTCCCGACCCAGTACGAGTCGTGGAAGCCGAAGCTCCAGGAAATGGTGCCGTCGCTGGGCGTGAAGCTCTCCGACGACACCGCGCTGTTCTCGCAGGTGTGGGACTGGACGTCGAAGGTGCTCCAGCTCGACACCAGCAAGGTGGAGGACGCGTCGGTCGCGGTCTGACGCACCGACCGGCCCGGGTTCGCGGGCGYGCACACTTGCCGGTGCTGTGCGATAGTTGCCTGTCATGACGGCAACTGCAGCACTCAAGCGTTCGTGGGCACTCGATCTCGACAACAAGACGCTCTACGAGTTGCTCAAGCTTCGCGTAGAGGTCTTCGTCGTCGAGCAGGCGTGCCCGTACCCGGAACTCGACGGCCGTGATCTGCTGGCCGAGACCCGCCACTTCTGGCTGGAGCAGGACGGTCAGGTGGTCTGCACTCTCCGCCTCCTCGAGGAGCACGCCGACGGCACCACGTCGTTCCGCATCGGTCGGCTGTGCACGTCGCGGCCGGCGCGCGGGCAGGGGCACACGACGCGTCTGCTGCGCGCCGCGCTCGCCGAGGTCGGCGACGCGCCGTGCCGCATCAACGCGCAGACGTATCTGGTGGACATGTACGCCAAGCACGGTTTCAAGCCGGACGGCGAAGAGTTCGTCGAGGACGGCATCCCGCACGTCCCCATGCGGCGCGGCGGCGGTGTCGCGTACGAGGCGGCGGAGGCGGCCCCGTCGAGCGCCGCGCAGTGAGCGCCGACTAGGGTCGTCAGGTGAATGTCCGCGGGGAAGTCCTGTTCGAATCAGGCGCGGTCCCGCCACTGTGACGGATCTCTGACCGGCTGCCACCACCCTGGTTGCCGATCCGGTCTCCCAGCCAGATTGCCGCGGCGTTCGTACCGGCCAAAGCTCTCGGCGAGGAAACCGGGACGTGAAGGGATGCAGCGTGCGTACGGATCGTGAAGTGGACCAGGTTCGACCCGACTTTTCGTGGGGATTCCCGTTCAGTGCGGTGGTCGGTCAGGACCGGTTGCGCCTCGCCCTCATCCTCTGCGCGGTCCACCCCGGTATCGGCGGTGTTCTCGTCCGCGGTGAGAAGGGGACGGCCAAGTCGACGGTGGTCCGTGCTCTCACCGCACTGCTGCCCGCGGTGCACGACGAGAACGGGACGCGCCCGGCGCGACTGATCGAACTGCCGGTCGGAGCCACGGAGGACCGCGTCGTCGGTTCCCTCGATCTCGAGAAGGTCCTGCGCGACGGTGAGCGCGCGTTCCAACCCGGGCTGCTGTCGGCCGCCCATCAGGGTGTCCTGTACGTCGACGAGGTCAATCTTCTGCACGACCATCTGGTCGACGTGCTCCTCGACGCGGCGGCGATGGGCCGCGTTCACATCGAGCGTGACGGCATCTCGCACTCGCACGCCGCCCGATTCGTGCTGGTCGGCACGATGAACCCGGAGGAGGGCGAGCTCCGGCCGCAGCTCCTCGACCGGTTCGGGCTGGCCGTCGACGTCGCCGCGTCGCGGGAGGTGGACGTGCGCATGGAGGTGGTCCGGCGGCGCCTCGACTTCGAGCGTGACCCGGCACGGTTCGCCGAGCGCTACGCCGAGCAGGACGCCGCCCTGGCGGCCGCCATCCTCGAGGCCCGCGACCGGCTCGACTCCGTCGAGCTCGACGACGTCGAGTTGCGCCGAATCTCTTCTCTCTGTGCGTCGTTCGACGTGGACGGCATGCGCGCCGATCTCGTCCTCGCCCGGACCGCGACCGCGCACGCCGCATGGCGGGGCGCAGGCGCCGTCACGGCGGAGGACGTGCGGGTCGCCGCCGAGCTGACCTTGCCGCACCGCCGCCGCCGGGATCCGTTCGACGAACCCGGCCTCGATGAACAGCAGCTCGACGACGCTCTCCGTCAGGCCGACGAAGACGCCAGGTCCGGTGCCGAGGAACCGCCGGAGCAGGAGCCGGGAACTCCGCCCGGCACCCCGCCCGGACCGGACGGCGGGGACACCGACCCCGAGGGGCCCGACGATCCCGACGGGCCCGGAGGCGGCGCTCCGGCACCCCCGGAACGCCCGGCGGGACCGACCGGCACCCAGTTCACCACCAAGCTCCTCGAGGTACCCGGAGTCGGCGAGGGCGCGCCGGGCCGGCGTTCCCGTTCGCGCTCGTCCCGCGGTCGCGCGGTGCGCTCCACCGCCGAACAGGGGCACGGACTCCACCTGGTGGGCACGCTCTTCGCCGCCGCTGAGCGGCAGGTTGCCCGCGGCCGGAGCGCCGGCCGGATGATCCTGGACTCCGCCGATCTGCGCGGGGCGATTCGCGAGGGCCGCGAGGGCAACCTCGTGGTGTTCGTCGTGGACGCGTCCGGGTCGATGGCGGCCCGTGACCGATTGTCCGCCGTGACCGGTGCCGTCGTCTCACTGCTGCGCGACGCCTACCAGCGCCGCGACAAGGTGGCGGTGATCACGGTTCGTGGACGAGCCGCGGAACTGGTTCTGCCGCCCACGTCCTCGGTGGACATCGCCGTCCGTCGCCTGCGCGGAATGAAGACGGGCGGCAAATCCCCACTGGCAGAAGGATTCCTGCGCGCGCGTGAGGTCGTGCTGCGGGAACGTCTCCGCGATCCGCAGCGCCGCGCCCTCGTCGTCGCACTGACCGACGGGCGGGCGACGGGCGGCAAGGACGCACTGCACCGGGCCAAGGTGGCCGCGGGACTGCTCGCCAACAGCTCGGTCGCGTCGGTGGTCGTCGACTGCGAGACCGGCGTGGTCCGGCTCGGGCTGGCCGCGGAGCTGGCCCGCCGGCTGCGGGGCGGCTACGTGCGCCTCGGTGAATTGTCCGCGCAGCAGGTCGCGGGCGTCGTCCGCGCCGCGGCGTGATCCGGACGCGGCTTCGGTAGGGGAGAGAGAAGACACATGCCCAAGGGTGTTCCCGAGAACGTTCCGAACGACGGCCTCACCACACGTCAACGACGCAACGCTCCCGTGCTCGCGGTCCACACCGGACCGGGCAAGGGGAAGTCGACGGCGGCATTCGGCATGGCGCTGCGTGCCTGGAATCAGGGATTCGACGTCGGGGTGTTCCAGTTCGTCAAGAGCGCCAAGTGGAAGGTGGGGGAGGAGGCAGCCTTCCGCGCCCTCGGCCAGCTGCACGAGGACACCGGTGTCGGTGGGTCGGTGCAGTGGCACAAGATGGGCGAGGGCTGGTCGTGGACGCGCAAGCACGGCAGCGAGGAAGACCACGCCGCCGCGGCCGCCGAAGGATGGCGCGAGATCGCCCGCCGGCTGGGGGCCGAGGAACACCGGTTCTACGTGCTGGACGAGTTCACCTATCCCCTGAAGTGGGGGTGGGTGGACGTCGACGAGGTGGTCGAGGTCCTGCAGAACCGGCCCGGCAACCAGCACGTGGTGATCACGGGCCGCGACGCCCCGCAGGCACTGATCGACGCCGCGGATCTGGTGACGGAGATGACCAAGATCAAGCACCCGATGGACGCCGGCCGGAAGGGCCAGCGGGGCATCGAGTGGTGACCACGCTCCCCGCGGCGCCGGCGGTGGTCATCGCCGCTCCCGCATCGGGCAGCGGAAAAACCACTGTCGCAACCGGTTTGGTGGGAGCGCTCCGTGAGTCGGGCTGCACGGTGGCACCGTTCAAGGTCGGCCCCGACTACATCGACCCCGGATATCACGGGCTCGCGGCCGGACGTCCGGGACGCAATCTCGACCCGGTCATGGTGGGCGCGCAGCGGATCGCCCCGCTGTACCGGCACGGCAGTTCGGGATGCGACCTCGCGGTCGTCGAGGGCGTCATGGGCCTGTTCGACGGCAAGATCGACGCCGCGTCGCAGGAACCGTCGGCCGAGGGATCGACGGCCCAGGTGGCGGCACTGCTCGGCGCCCCGGTCGTGCTCGTGGTCGACGCCCGCGGGCACAGCCAGAGCCTGGCCGCGGTCCTGCACGGCTTCTCCACCTACGACACCGGGGTCCGCATCGGCGGTGTGATTCTCAACCGGGTGGGAAGCCCGCGGCACGAACAGGTGCTGCGACAGGCATGCGAGCGCGTCGGGCTCCCCGTGCTCGGTGCCGTGCCGCGGATGGCCGAACTGGAGGTCCCGTCCCGCCACCTCGGGCTGATCCCGGCGGCGGAGCACGGGGCCGACGCGGTGGCCGCCGTCGACGCGATGACCCGATTGGCCGCCCGCCACCTCGACCTGCCTGCCATCCGCGCGCTCGCGTCGTCGGCGGTAGACGGGCCGGTGTGGGACCCCGCCGCCGAGGTCGGGCCGATTCTCCCCGGCCCGCGCCCGGTCGTGGCGATCGCCGGGGGCCGGGCGTTCACGTTCGGGTACGCCGAACACCGCGAACTCCTCGGCGCCGCCGGTGCGGACGTGATCACGTTCGACYCCCTGCACGACGCGTTGCCGCCCGGTACGAGCGGTGTGGTGCTGCCCGGTGGCTTCCCCGAGGAGCACGCCGTCGCGCTCGCGGAAAACTCCGCGCTCCTGACGCAGATCCGCGAACTCGCCACGGCGGGGGCGCCGATCCATGCGGAGTGCGCCGGTCTGCTCTACCTCGCCCGCAGTCTCGACGGGCACGCGATGGCCTCCGTGGTCGGGGTCGACGCCTCGTTCGGGTCCCGTCTCACGCTCGGGTACCGCGAGGCGGTGGYGGTGACGGACTCCATCCTCTTCGCGGCGGGTGAGCGGGTGGTCGGCCACGAGTTCCATCGCACGTCGCTCGCTGCGGCCGAGGCGGACGGCTTCGCGCCGGCCTGGGGCTGGCGGCCCTGGGACGGCGACCCTGCGCGCGAGGGTTTCGTCCGCGGCGGCGTGCACGCCTCGTACCTGCACACGCACCCTGCGGGTCACCCGGAGGCGATCACCCGTTTCGTGGCCGCGGCCCGCACCTTCGCCGCGCATGGGTGACGTCTGCGTCGGCGTCGGATTCCGCGCGGCAGCGAGGAGCACGGACATCCTCGCCGCCGTCCGGCACGTGCTGACGTCCGCGAACCCGGGTCCGGACGCGACACTGGACTGCCTGTGCACCCTCGACCGGAAGGCCGCGGAGCCGGCTGTCCGGGATGCGGCAGCAGCGTTGGGTGTCGCCGTCCGCGGATTCGCCGCGGGGGAACTGGCCGCCGTCGAGGTGGCGAACCCGTCGGACCGCGTGCACTCGGCGACGGGATCGCCGAGCGTCGCAGAAGCGGCGGCGGTGCTCGGAGCGGGCGGCGGGCCCTTGATCGTGACCAAGTGGTCCGCGAATGGCGTTGTCGTCGCGGCAGCCCGTAAAGTTTCGTAGGTTCGAGACGAGACGTGCAGGATTTTCAGGAGAAACGGGGAGAGCGCGTGACTGCTGCCACCGGAGACGAGACCAACTACCTGGTCGGACTCAATTTGGCCGATCGTCGTGTGGTCGTGGTCGGTGGCGGAACAGTGGCACAGCGCAGGCTCGGGCTCCTGATCGCATCGGGTGCGCGGGTGCACCTGATCAGCCGCGCGGTCACGCCGGCGGTCGAGGGAATGGCCACCGCGGGACAGATCACACTGGACCTTCGCGAATACCGGGACGGCGACCTCGCCGACGCCTGGTACGCCATCGCGTGCACAGACGAACCGGACACCAACGCGGCGATCGTCGCCGAGGCCGAGCGGAATCGTGTCTTCTGCGTCCGAGCCGACAACGCCCGCTACGGCACCGCCGTCACAC
>NZ_JBFUGT010000110.1:0-20323 GCF_056402775.1 Rhodococcus sp. P3_B8 | reverse complement strand
AGCATCCCGGCCGCGGTCGATGTCACCTTGTTGGGGCGTTTCTACGAACGTTTCGGTGACCACACCGTCGTGGTCGGGCGCCGGGTGATCTTCCTCGTCACCGGCGAACCCCTGAGCCCGTAGACCGGCGCACTCGGGTCGCCAGCGTGGACCGCGACGGGCCTACTGAATGCTCGCGGCGCGGCGCTGCTGGCGAGCGTATCGGCGTCGCTCGGTCTCGCTCATCCCGCCCCAGGTGCCATACGGTTCGGGAGCGGACAGGGCGTAGTCGCGGCAGGGAGCGAGCGCCGGGCAGCTCGCGCAGAGCCGCTTCGCTTCGGCTTCCCGGCGGGCGCGGTCGAGTCCGCGTTCCTTGTCGGGAGAAAAGAAGATCGCCGCGTCGACGCCCCGGCACGCTGCCCGGGGCACCCCACTCGGCGACGAGCGGACCATGGGGGTCGGTGTGCCGCGGATCGCGACCATCGGGGTGCACGGGCGGTGGAACAGGGCACGGTAGCGATGCCATGGGAAGGGGGCCTCCGGACGGACATCCCGGGGAACCGTCGCAGGGTGACGTGTGGCGATCAAACCTGGACTCGTTCCGCCGGGGCGAAGAATTACCAGGGCACTACCCGACCTCGCCGTGCCCGCACTCCGTTCTGCCGTCTCCGGCGCGCGAAGGGCCAGTGAGTCGCCAGAGAGGGACAGTCATCGATGGCACATCGCCCCTGACAGCGCCAGATGAACTGAAAGTGGGGCGCCAAACGCGTCCGGAAAACGATCCATTTTCGACACCGCCTCTGACCGGCGGATTCGGCACGTCGGAGGCGCGAAAACCTGTGTCGAGAAACTGTGTCGAAAACCCTAGCCCACTGCACTTTTCGACAAGCTGATGGCTGTGACTCACGGCGATAGGTGGCATTTGATTTCGCGGCTTTATATGGCGCTGCCTGCCGGACTCGCGGAGCCGCCGTTAGTCGTGTGAATTGGGATTGGGCTTGCAGGACGAACGGAGGGAATCGGGGCCACCTCCGTTCGCTGCGGCGGCGACAGAATGTGCGAGGGGCATCTTCCTGGTCGACGGCACACTGTCGGTGAGCGCCGGCGTCGTGGAAGGAGAGATGGTTCGGGCGGTGAACCTTCTTGGTTGGCGCGCCGTTGGTCGTGAAGCAGATACGCACAGCTGAGAGTTCGGCGAATTCAGTTGATGCCCTTCGCCCACCATCCGGATGGCGGGGATGCCGCAAGCTCCCAGCGTGGCGCGTAGTGCTCGAGGAATATCTGCCCCACCAGTTCCCCGCGGCTGCGCACCCCGGTCTTGTCGAAGATCGACTTCATGTGGTCTTGAATTGTGTAGACGGATAACGACATTGCGTGCGCCATCTCCCTTGTCGATCGCCCTTGGATGCACAGCGCAGTGAGATGGCATTCGCGTTGGGACAGTCCGTAGGCCATGGCAATGACGGGCGCGATCTCATGCGGCGTCGCGGGTTGGATGATGACGGCGGTGCGTCCGTCTTCGACGCCGGAAAGCCTGGTCCCGTACAGCAACAGCCAGGCGCCGGATCGCGTGCGTACCCGCGAGCGCGCGGCAAGTTCCAGCGGATCGGTGCCCGGTTCGATCGCCCGCGCCCGGGCCGCGATGGCCTGCACGACCTTCGATTCGAACGGCGTCGACGGCGCCGGGACCTCGACAATGTCGTCGATCCAGCGTTCCGCGGCGGGTGAGACCGATTCCGGGTTGCCCGCGGCGTCGAAGACCACCACGCCGGGGCCGTAGTCCACGGTCGTCACGGCGGCCTCGACCTCGTGGAGCATCGAACGTCGCAGACCGGTCGCGAGCGCGGGCGCCAGCGCGGCGATTGCGCGGACGTGCTCGGCGGTGTACCACGGCGCGCCCGCATCGCGCAGGAATGCCGCTGCACCCCAATAGACCCCGTCCGACACCAGGGAGACCCGCAGCTCGTCGCCGATTCCGTACGCCTCGTGCGAACGGTGCCGTGCACTGCGGGACAAGTCTCCGTGGGTATCCAGACTAAGTGCACCCGCCAGGCGGCCACTGTGCGCAAGAAACGCCCACTTGTCGAYGTCCTCGACCTCGTATTCGTAGTGCGCCAACCAGGATCCGGAGCACCCAACGTTCCGGTTGACGCTGCCGGTGAACAGGATGGTGCCCGGGTCGACGGTGTGCCAGCAGCAGCGGTCATGTGGGATCACCGTGCGCAGGGCCTCGCTCATTCGCGCGCTGTACCCCACCCAGTCCAGCTGGTCGGCGGCGGCACGCGAGATTTGATCGCGGACGCGTGGCAGCGAGCTCTGCGCCATGCCCGAAGTGTATCGCAGCAGGTCAGGGCTGCCTACCCCAGAAATCTGGGTGAATTGCCCAGGATTCAGGGATATGCCGCAGAACCGACAACGACGACGCTGGTTTCATGACGATGACAGCCCGTACCTCCGCCGAAACCGACCACGACCTGCCTGACCCGGAGCCGATCATGCAGCTGGCGTCCGGGTTCATGGCCGCCAAACACCTCTTCGCCGCCAGCGAACTCGGTTTGTTCGAGGCGTTGGGCGAGGGCCCCACCGACCTGCATGGCCTGGCCGCCCGCACCGGGCTTACTGCCCGAGCCACCCGGATCAGCGCCGACGCCATGGTCGCGCTGGGTATGCTCGAACGCCGAGGCGAACAGTATGTCAATACCGAGACGGCGGCCGCGTTCCTCGCCGGCGGATCGCCCGCCGACCTGCGTCCGCTGCTGCGGTTCTGGGACAAGATCAGCTTCCCGGCGTGGGAAGACCTGGCCGACGCACTCGCCCGCGGGCCGAAACGCCAGACCTTCGACCTCGACGCCGCCCTGCAACCCATCGCCTCGATCGGTATCGAGGCGTTTTCGGCCGGCCCCTCGCTCGCCCTGCCGGACACGGTCGATCTGTCCGGTAGTCATCGACTCCTCGACATCGGCGGCGGCACCGGCTCCTGGTCCATCGCGGTGGCGCGCCACTGCCCGCAACTGAGCGCGACCGTGTTCGAGCTGCCGGCGGTTGCCCAGACCGCGCAGAACCGCATCACGTCGGTCGGGCTGGAGGGGCGAATCGACGTATGCGCCGGCGACGCGATGGCCGACCCGCTGCCCGCCGGATACGACGCCTTCCTGGTCGCGAACCTGGTGCATTACTGGTCGCCGGAGCAGAATTATGCTCTGCTACAACGCATTCGCGACGTCGCCGCACCCGGCGCCACGCTGCTGATTGCCGACTTCTGGACCGACCCCACCCACACCCAGCCGGTCGCGGCCGCCCTGATGGCGGGCGAATACGCGGTCCACCTCGAACACGGCGACGTCTACAGCGTCGGAGAAGGCATCGCCTGGCTGCAGGAGACTGGCTGGCGCTACCGCGACCACCGCTCGCTCACCGGCCCGATGAGCGTCATTGTCGCCGAAACCGCATGAAACAAGACAACACCCAAGGAGCACACGATGAGCGAGCATCAAGTCGCAATCGTCGGTGCCGGCACCTCCGGGGTCGCGGCGGCGGTGGCCCTCGCCGACCGTGGCATCAACCCGTTGCTGATCGACCGAGCCGACCAAGTCGGTTCGTCGTGGCACTCTCGTTATGACCGGCTGCGACTGAACACCGGCAGGCAGTTCTCCCACCTGCCGAACCGCCCCTACCCCAAGGGCACACCGACCTTTCCCACGCGGGAACAGGTGATCGAGCATCTCGAGCGGCACGCACGTGCGGACGGGATCGAGTTGCGCCTGGGCTGCCCGGTGGAACGGCTCGACCTAACGGACGGGCACTGGCGGTTGACCACCGCTGCCGGTTCGGTCGACGCTGCCGAGGTGGTGGTCGCGACCGGCTTCGATCATGAGCCCTTCGTCCCGGACTGGCCCGGACGCGGGGACTGGCGGGGTGCACTGGTTCATTCCTCGCAGTACCGGAATCCCTCGCAGTACAACGGGAAACGGGTCCTCGTGGTGGGAGCGGGCTGCTCGGGCATGGAAATTGCCTACGACCTCGCCACCGGAGGCGCGGCAAAGGTCTGGCTTTCGGCTCGCACGCCGCCGAACATCATGCTCCGCCAGGGACCTGGTGGCATGCCGGGAGACTTCATCGCGACGCCGCTCTACCATGCCCCGGTCCCTATCGCGGACGCAATCGCTCGGTTCGGCCGGGAGAGGAGCATCGGCGACCTGCGCGAGTTCGGATTGCCGATCCCCGACGAGGGGATCTTCGCCCGCAGCGCGCGCCTCGGCGTGGCACCGGCGATCGTCGACAAGGAGCTCGTCGCCGCGATCCGAGACAGGTCCATCGAGGTCGTTCGCGGAGTCGAGTCACTCGACGCGGACAGCGTGTGGCTGGTGGACGGTGTGCGAATCGACCCGGAGGCGATGGTCTGCGCGACGGGGTTCCGCCAGGAACTCGAAAAGCTGGTCGGGCACCTCGGCGTACTGGACGAGCGAGGTTGGCCGCACGCCACCGGTGAAAAGCCGGCCGCCGAGAGGTTGCGTTTCATCGGGTTCGTGCCCAGGCCGTCGCAGATCGGGTTCGCGGCGAAGCAGGCTCGCCGCGCGGCCCGAGCGATCGCGCGGGAACTGCGGTGAGCGTCGGCGGTGGGATTCTCCCGCCCTGCCCCGGCGCTGGCTACGCACGGGTCTCCAGCGCAGACCAGAACCCTGACCACCGCACCGAATACCACCTGCGGCGGCAAACCTCGCCAGCCTCCCCGGTGCTGTGCGACGTGCGCCGCCGTGTGGCGCTGGGGGGAACCGCGCAATCCTGAACGGCACCCTGGCCGCACTCGACCGGGGGTGCGGGAACTGGCTGGGCGAGCGGCGCGGGTGCCGTCCCGTCATGGCCCGGTTCGGTGGCCGAGGGCACTGGGACGGGTGCTGTCACCGGGACCGGTATGGGCACCGCAGGAGCCGCCGCCGCGGGATCCGCCGGAGGATCGGGATCTCAGCAGGTAGATCACCGGGTGCAGAATTTGCGGGGCCGGGGGCTGGGGCCTGAGCGGCGTTCTTAGCGTCTACAGTCCTACGCGACGTCCGGTCGGTAGCCGGCTGCGAGGGCGGCGACGGTGGACGGCGGTGTCAGGACGGTGGCGGTGCCGGTCGGCCGATTCGCCGGAGTCCCGTATCCCTCGGCCGACCAGGGGACGACCGTGTCACCCAGCACGACCGCGGGTCCGCCGTCGAGCAGCGCGAAGGCCCCGTCGGGCAACGACGACCACGCGGCCTCGTGCGTGCGCTGGTGGGAACCGGCCAGCCGTTCTCCGTGCAGCCGGGCGTCCATCTGGTCCGCGCCCGGCAGCCCACCCCCGTGGGCCGACTGCCACGCGAGACGAAAGTCGTTGTACCGCTCGCGTCGGCAGAGGGCGCACGGCCGGTGCCCGGCCGCGAGGGCCACCGCCTCGTCGTGGAAGAAGAGGACGGTGTAGTGGCCGTCGCTCCACTGGGCGACGGTGCGGGCCGGGTAGTCGGTGACGCAGATGATCCACCGCTTGCCCGCATGGTTGCGCATGACGGTGTGCCCCCGGTGCAGGCTGCCCCGGTTTCCCATGAACCGGCCGCGGAGTGGAATCGCGACGATCTCGGATCGGGGTGACACGCGATTCCGTTCGGCCATGTGCCGATGGTAGCCAGCCGACCCGCGCGTCAAAACCGGATGAGCACCCCCGTCCGGCGCTAACCTGGGCTCAAGGGTTCCGCTCGGACGGGTGTCCCCGTCCGCCCGCGGTCCCGGTCACTTCCTCACGATCTGAGGGCAGGAGGCAGGCAGCATGGACGCCATCACCCAGGTTCCGGTGCCCACCAACGAGCCGGTCCACACGTACGCGCCGGGCAGTCCCGAACGTTCCCGAGTGCAATCGGCACTCACCGACATCGCCACCAATCCCGTCGACATCCCGCACGTGATCGGTGGCAAACACCGGCACGGCAACGGCGAGCGCGTCGACGTCGTGCAACCCCACCGGCATGCCGCCGTGCTCGGCACGCTGCGCAGCGCCACCCACGACGACGCGTCGGCGGCGGTCGAGGCGGCCACGGCCGCGGCACCGGACTGGCGGGCGCTCTCGTTCGACGACCGGGCCGCGGTCATCCTGCGCGCCGCCGACCTGCTGTCCGGGCCGTGGCGCGAAACGCTCGCCGCGGCGACGATGCTCGGCCAGTCGAAGTCGGTCCAGCAGGCGGAGATCGACGCGCCGTGCGAACTGATCGACTTCTGGCGCTTCAACGTTCACTTCGCACGCCAGATCCTCGCCGACCAGCCGATCTCCTCACCCGGGGTGTGGAACCGGCTCGAATACCGTCCGCTCGAGGGCTTCGTCYACGCCATCACGCCGTTCAACTTCAGCGCGATCGCGGGGAACCTGCCGACCGCGCCCGCGTTGATGGGCAACACGGTGATCTGGAAGCCGTCGTCGACGCAGACCGTCGCCGCGTACTGGACCATCAAACTGCTCGAGGCGGCGGGAATGCCGCCGGGCGTGATCAATCTGCTCACCGGCAGCGGGCAGGCGGTCTCGGAAGTGCTGCTGAGCGACCCCCGCCTCGCGGGCATCCACTTCACCGGTTCGACCCGGACGTTCCAGCATCTGTGGAGCGAGGTGGGCGCGAACATCGGGAAGTACGCCGGCTACCCCCGGCTGGTGGGGGAGACCGGCGGCAAGGACTTCGTGGTCGCGCACGCCTCGGCCGACGAGGACGTGCTGCGGACGGCGCTGATCCGCGGCGCGTTCGAATACCAGGGCCAGAAGTGTTCGGCCGCCTCCCGCGCCTACGTCCCGAAGTCGCTGTGGCGGCGGATGCGGGACACGTTCACCGCGGAAGTCGACGCCCTCACCTACGGTGACGTGACGGATCTGGAGAACTTCGGCGGGGCCCTCATCGACCGCCGCGCCTACGACAAGAACGTCGCGGCCATCGAACGCGCCCGCAGCGCTACCGGTCTCGAGATCGCCGTCGGCGGCAAGTACGACGACAGCGTCGGCTACTTCGTCCGCCCCACCGTGCTCCTCGCCGACGACCCGGCCGACGAGGCGATGACCACCGAGTACTTCGGTCCGATCCTGACGGTGCACGTGTACGACGACTCGGCGCCGAACGCGTTCGCCGACGTGCTCGGCAAGGTCGACTCGGCGGCCCCGTACGCGCTGACCGGCGCGGTGATCGCCGACGACCGCCAGGCCGTCGAGCAGGCAACGTCTGCTCTCCGGTTCACCGCCGGCAACTTCTACGTCAACGACAAGCCGACCGGTGCCGTCGTCGGGCAGCAGCCGTTCGGCGGGGCCCGCGCCTCGGGCACGAACGACAAGGCCGGGTCCAAGCTCAACCTGCTGCGGTGGGTGTCGGCCCGCACCGTCAAGGAGACGTTCGTCCCGGCCACCGACTACCGATATCCGCACATGGGGTCGGAATGAAAGCGCCCACCGTTCTGACGAATCCGCTGCGCCCGGCGATCCTCGCGGCCGCCCGGTCGTCCCGCGTCAAACGGGCGGTCACCGGCGCCCCCGTCACCCGGAAACTCGTCGACCGCTTCGTCGCCGGGGAGAACCGGGAGTCGGCGCTCGCATCCGTCCGGGAGATCCTCGATTCGGGCCGGTCGGTGTCGATCGACTTCCTCGGTGAGGACACGCATGATGCGGCGGGAGCCCAGGCGACGGTCGACGAATATCTGGCGCTCGTCGCCGATCTCGGTGCGCTACCGGAAGCGGCGGACGGGAGTTCGGGTGTTCGCCGCCTCGAGGTGTCGATGAAACTGTCGGCGCTCGGGCAGGCGCTCGCCGGCGACGGTCGCAGGATCGCCACCGACAACGCCCGCACGATCTGCGCCGCCGCGGAGGCGGCGGGGGTGTGGGTGACCGTGGACGCCGAAGACCACACGACCACCGATTCGACGCTGGCGATCGTGCGCGAACTCCGCAACGACTACCCCTGGCTCGGTGCGGTGGTGCAGTCGTATCTGCGACGCACCGAGGACGACTGCCGCGCCCTCGCCGACCCCGGGTCGAGGGTCCGGCTCTGCAAGGGGGCGTACCGGGAACCCGAGTCCGAGGCCTTCCAGGACCGCGCTGCCGTGGACGCGTCATATCTGCGTTGCCTGGGGATCCTCATGGACGGGTCCGGGTACCCGATGGTGGCCTCGCACGATCCGGCCGTCATCGACGCGGTCGCCCCGCTGGTCGGGCGCACCGGCCGCGCCGCGGACGCCTACGAGCACCAGATGCTGTTCGGGATCCGGGACGTCGAGCAGCGTCGGCTCGCGAACGAGGACAAGCAGGTTCGGGTGTACGTGCCGTACGGAAGTCAGTGGTACGCGTACTTCATGCGGCGACTGGCCGAGCGTCCCTCGAACCTGCGGTTTTTCCTGCGCTCGGTGGTCACCCGGGACTGACCGGCGCGGTCGCGGATCGGTTCCCGTGGGGGTGCGTCGTTGTAGAGTTTCGCGGTGACGACTTCAGGCGGGGGATGGGCCAGCGCGGTCCTCTTCGCCGTCGTTCTCGTCCTCGCGACGCTGCTCGGTTCGACGCGCATCGGCGAGGTCCGACTCACCCGTCCGCCGCGCACCGCGGTGGTGCTGTGGTTGCTGATCGCCGTGCCGTCGCTGCTGCAGATCGTCGTCCCCGCCATCCTCGACGCCCTCGAGCGTGACCCCACCCAGATCCGGGACCACCAGTGGTGGCGGATCGTCACGTCGGTTGCGGTGCAGGACGGGGGACTGGCCGGAACCGCGGTAAATCTGCTCGTTCTCGCGTGGGTGGCCCCGCTCGCGGTCCGGGTCTGGGGAGGAGTGCGGGCCGTCCTGCTGTTAGTGGCGAGCCAGATCATCTTCGGCCTGTTCACCGCGTTCCTGTTCCCGTCGCCCGGGGCGGGCAACTCGGGTGCCACACTCGCGCTGGCCGCGTCCCTCGCCGGTCTGGTGGTGATGCAGTCCAAGGAGTGGCGAGCACTCGCCGCGAGCGGCGGCATCGTCGTCGCCGGTGTCCTGCTGCTGGTCGTCGACGACGCCCACGGACTGGCTGTTCTCACCGGGGCGCTGCTGGGTGCGGCACTGGCCACCGTCAGTCCGCCACCGGGAGACCCACCGGACCACGTCCGGACCCTGTGAGAAGCTGTCGATGTGCTGCTGCGATCTCTGAATCCTCTGGCCGTCGCCCAGGGCGACGACATTCCCGACGCCATCCGGATCGGCGACGCCACCCTGTCGCGCGGCGACGTGCTCGGTGCGGCGACGTCCGTGGCCGAGCGTGTGGCACGCGCGGATCGGGTCGCGATCCTCGCCACCCCCACCGTCACCACCGTCCTCGCGGTCGTGGGCTGCCTCATCGCCGGTGTGACCGCGGTGCCGGTGCCGCCCGATTCCGGCCCCGCCGAACTCGAGCACATCCTGCGCGATTCCGGTGCGCAGGCGTGGCTCGGCGAGGCGCCCGCGGACACGGCGGGGCTGCCCGTCGTTCCGGTCCGCGTCCACGCCCGGTCGTGGCACAGCTACCCGGAACCGCCCGAGTCGGGCATCGCGTTCGTGCTCTACACGTCCGGCACCACGGGACCCCCCAAGGGAGTCCTGATCAGCAGGAAGGCCATCGCAGCCGGCCTCGACGCCCTCGCCGACGCCTGGCAGTGGACCGGCAACGACACACTGGTGCAGGGACTTCCGCTGTTCCACGTACACGGTCTCATCCTGGGTGTGCTGGGACCGTTGCGTATCGGCAGCCGTCTCGTCCACACGGTCAAGCCCACCCCGGCGGCCTACGCCGCCGCACACGGAACGATGTATTTCGGTGTCCCCACGGTGTGGGGTCGCATCGCCGACGACCCCGAGTCGGCGCGCGCGCTGTCGGGTGCGCGACTGCTGGTGTCGGGCAGCGCCCCGCTACCCGTGCCGGTGTTCGAGAAGTTGCACGAGCTGACCGGGCTCGCACCGATCGAGCGGTACGGCATGAGCGAGACGATGCTCACGCTCAGCACCAGGGCCGACGGCGAGCGTCGCCCGGGGTGGGTCGGTGTGCCGGTCCGCGGCGTCGAAACCCGGCTGCGCGACGAGCGCGGCGGCGACGTTCCCCACGACGGCGAATCCATCGGCGGACTGCAGGTGCGCGGCCCGATGCTCTTCGACGGCTATCTCGGTAAGCCCGACGCGACGGCCGAATCCTTCACGGACGACGGCTTCTTCAAGACCGGCGACGTCGCCGTCATCGACCCGGACGGGTTCCACCGCATCGTCGGCCGCGAATCCACAGACCTCATCAAGTCGGGCGGATTCCGGGTCGGGGCGGGGGAGGTGGAGACGTCTCTCCTCGGCCACCCGAGCGTGCGGGAAGCCGCGGTGGTCGGCCTCCCGGACCCGGACCTCGGGCAGCGGCTCGTGGCCTTCGTGGTGGGGGACGACGTCTCCGAAACCGAGCTGATCGAGCACGTGGCCACCGAACTGTCGGTGCACAAGCGGCCCCGCGAGATCCGTGTCGTCGAGTCGCTTCCGCGGAACGCGATGGGCAAGGTGCAGAAGAAGCAGCTGTTCTGAAATCGGTAGGCTGGCGAACGATACCGGCCCGACACGGATTGGCAGGCGCACAGTGAGTGTGGAGAGCATCGTTCAGAGCACCCGAATCGTCCTCGCGTCACGGCCGGACGGCGCGCCGACCACCGACAACTTCCGGCTCGAGGCGGTAAACCTGCCCGAACCCGCCGACGGTCAGGTGCTGGTCCGCGTCATCTACCTGTCCCTCGACCCGTACATGCGCGGCCGGATGAGTGCCGCGGAGTCCTACGCCGACCCGGTCGAGATCGACGAGGTCATGGTCGGTGGCACCGTCGGGCAGGTGGTCGATTCCCGGCACCCGGATTTCGCAACCGGTGACTACGTTCTCGGGTATGCGGGCTGGCAGTCGCACGCCGTGGTCGACGGCAACCAACTCCGCGCACTCGACCGCGACGCTGCGCCGTTGTCGACCGCCGTCGGAGTTCTCGGCATGCCCGGCTTCACCGCGTACGCCGGTCTGTTGAAGATCGGGCAACCGGAGGCAGGCGAGACGGTGGTCGTCGCGGCGGCCAGCGGTCCGGTCGGCTCGGCGGTGGGGCAGATCGCGAAACTGAAGGGCGCCCGGGCCGTCGGGATCGCGGGCGGACCGGAAAAGTGTGCCTACCTGCTGGACGAACTCGGATTCGACGCCGCCGTCGACCACCGGTCCCCGAATTTCGCCGAGGAACTGCGCGCCGCGTGCCCCGACGGCATCGACGTCTACTTCGAGAACGTCGGCGGTGCGGTGGCCGCAGCCGTGCTGCCGCTGCTCAACCTGTATGCGCGAGTTCCCGTGTGCGGCCTGATCGCGCAGTACAACGACACCGAGACGCCCGAGGGGCCGGATCGGCTGCCCGGCTTCTTCACCCGGGTTCTGGTCAAGAGCCTCACGATCCGCGGATTCATCCAGCGCGAGTTCGTCTCCGAGATGTACGCGGACTTCCAGCGAGATGTGTCCGGGTGGATCCGGGAGGGGCGATTCGCCTACCGCGAGGACATCGTCGACGGCCTCGAGAATGCGCCCGCGGCGTTCATCGGTCTGCTCCGGGGCAGCAACTTCGGCAAGCTGGTGGTCCGGGTCGCAGAGGAGAATTGACCGACCGTATTCGCCCTGGACAGGGCGCTGTCGTGATACAACGGTGACAGAAGCGAACCCTCGTTATGTTTGCGTGATGTCGATGGTGCGGGAGTTCGGTGTCATCCACATAGGGGAGTGATCAGATCTATGACGAATCATAGTTCGGGGGCCGGTTCGCAAATCCTCGTCGATGGCAGGCCCGCCTCCGCCCCGCTGCGCGACACTCTGACGGTCGCGCAGAAGCTGGTCCGGCATTTCGCCGACAACGTGACCCCCTGCGGTTCGCTGCCCGGCGAACAACTGCAGAGCGACGTCATGGATTTCACGATCGTCTGCCTCGGTCTCGGTATCCAGATGCTCGACGAGGGCATCAGCCCGACGGACGAGGACCTCGCGGAGGTGCGCAACAGTTCCGCGCGCTGGGCCCGCGAGGGGTTCCCGTTGAAGCTCGTGCTCCGGATCCTCCACGAAGGCATCCAGGAGGCCGGCGACCTCGTCGCCTCGAACGCCCGCACGGAAGACCTGCCCGAACTCCTGGTCATCCAGAAGGTGATGTTCACGCTCCTCGAATGCGTGACCGTCGCCGCGACGACCAGCTACGTGGAAGAACTCGAAGCCGTCAACAGCGAACGCGACGGTGCCGCGGTCAACCTCGTCACGGCGCTGCTCAGCGGCCGAAAGGCGGCGACCGCCGCGCGGCACGCGGGTGTGGAGCTGGCCGACGAGTACGTGGTGCTGGGGCTGTCGATTCCGTCGCATCCCACGGAGGCCGTGACCCACCGGCGCAAAGCCGTCGTCGCCCGGCAGAAACTCCGCCGGTTGCAGATCGAGCTGGCGGACGCCGCGGGTGGTGCCGCCCTCTGTTCGCTGAGCCCGGACGGCGGAACACTGTTGCTGCCGGGCTCGCCCGAGCGGGCCTGGATGGTGTCGCTGCTCGACCGCATCGGAGCCGCCGCCGGCGTTCCCCTCACCGCGACAGCGACGCGGGTCCGCACCGCCGGTATCCCCGCCGCCGCGGACCAGGTCCACGAACTCCTCGACCTCGCCCACCAGCTGGCGCTGGAACCGGGCCTCTACGAGATGGACGATCTGGCGCTCGAATACCAGCTCACCAGGCCCGGGCCCGGCCGGACCCACCTGGCGCGGCTTCTCGAACCGTTGCAGGGCTCACCCGAACTGATCGAGACGCTCGAGGTKCACATCGGCCACGATCTCAACCGGCAGCGCACCGCGAAACAGATGCACCTTCACACCAATACGGTGGACTACCGTCTCAAGCGGGTAGCGCAGCTGACGGGCTGCGATCCGACCCGCCCGTCCGGGCTGCGGCAGATCCAGGCCGCGCTCGTCGCCCGCCGGCTCGAGGTCGCGCAACCCGATCGCTGACGTCATCCTGTTTCGGCCGCCCGCCACTGGCGCAGCGTCGTACCCTGCACCGTTCGCTACGATGTGGGCCGGATCATATTCGGTCCGGGTGTGTCGGTGGTCGTCTCGTGACCGAAATGTTAGGGAGGCAGGCGATGGCCGGAGGGCGTCATTCGAGCGCGGGGCAGGAACGCGGTGGTCGCTCGCCCGGGTTCTACGCGGTGTGCGCCGCTGTCGTGCTGGGGCTCGTGGCCTCCGTGGTCGTCGTCGTTCACGCGGTGCGCTCCTGGGCCGACGACTGCGATCAGGTCACCGACTACACCCTCGCCGCCGACCCGAGCATCGTGCCCGCCCTGAGCAGCATTCTCGGCGAAGCGAAGGACACCGACCTGGGCTGCGCGAACGTCGCCGTCAGCGCCGCGACGTCCGGCGACGTCGCGGGACGACTCGGCAAGGGAACCGACGCCCCGGACCTCTGGATCCCCGACACCGGCGCCTGGGTGGGCAAGGCGGCGCTCACCGCGGCCGGTCCGGTCGAGGTGATGACGGGGTCGATCGCATCCTCGCCCGTTGTCCTGGCCTCCCGCGAGGAGGACGTCCCCACGTCGCCGACGTGGCTCGCCGCCCTCCAGATCAAGGACATCCAGCTGGGCAACCCCCTCGTGACCGGGGTCGCGCAGGCTCCGATCAACGCGGCACTCGCCGAGGGTCAGGCCGACCCCGTGTCCGCGGGGACGGTGCGGGCCGCGCTGGTCCCGCTCGCGCAGGAGGAGAGTGCACGTACCGCGGACGAGCCCATCGGCGAGGAGATGCTGCAGGGAGTCGTCGACAACGGCGGAGTCGCCGTGGCCACCGAACAGTCCGTGCTCGAATTCTCCGATGGCGACGGCGACGGCGCGCGCACGCTCACCGCGACGGTGCCCCCGACGGGCAGCAATTTCATGAACTTCCCGCTCGTGGTCACCTCGCCCGCCCCCGACCGGCACTACAGGGCCACCCAGGTGGCACGTGCCGTCGCCGCTGTTCTGGGCGGTGAGGATGCCCGTGCGGTACTCGCGGAGAACGGATTCCGCGGACCCGACGGAAGCCCGCCGGCCGACGGCCGTGGCGTCGGGAGGATCACCAAGCTCGGGCTCGAGGACGAGTCGGCGCTACAGGACGCCCTCGGCGGGTGGGCGTTGATGGCGTTGCCCATCCGCACACTCGTCGCGATCGACGTGTCAGGGTCGATGGAGACACCCGCAGGCAGCCGGTCGCGCATGGACCTCACAGTCGATGCGGCGCTCGCCGGCAATGCGATGTTCCCGGACAGCGTGTCCGCCGGCCTGTGGGCGTTCTCGCAGGGGCTCGGTGGGGGACCGCAGGACTACAAGGAGATGGTCCCGATCCGCCGCTACGACACGGTGGTCGACGGCCTCACACAGCGCCAGCTGATGGCGCAGCAGGCGGGGAAGGTCGACGGGCTGATCGGCGGCGGTACCGGCCTGTACGACACGACGCTCGCCGCGTTCCGGACGGTGCAGGAGACGTACGACCCGCGCGCCGTGAACAGTGTGATCATCCTGACCGACGGTGCCAACGAGGATCCGGACTCCATCACGAAGGAACAGCTTCTGAGCATCCTGCAGCGCGAGATGGATCCCGCCCGGCCCGTCATCATCGTGACGATCGGCATCACCGGCGACGCCGATGCGGCCACACTCGCCGAGATCTCGCGGGTCTCCGGAGGGTCGAGCTACGTCGCGAAGGATCCCGCCGACATCGCCAACGTGTTCGTCAACGCGCTGGCAGCGCGCGGTCGCAGCTAGCGGAATACTGTTCCGGCGCACTAGCCATCCATCGGTCGACAGTGCTTGGGTGAAAGGGGGGAGTCGGACCCATTCGAGGAGCTCGTCATGGCCAAGCCGTTCAGAGGTGTCGTCAATCTCGATATTCGGGACTCGATCCCGGATTGGGGTCCCTACGAGCAGCCGAAGGCGCCGCCCGGTTCGCCGAACATCCTCTACATCGTGCTCGACGACGTCGGTTTCGGAGCGATGGGCTGCTACGGCGGGCCGATCGAGACCCCGAACATCGACCGGATCGCCGCAAACGGTCTGCGGTACGGGCAGTGGCACACCACCGCCCTGTGTTCCCCGACGCGATCCTGCCTGCTGACGGGGCGTAACCACACCACCAACGGGATGGCCTGCATCAGTGAGTGTGCTGTCGGATTCCCCGGTGGGAACGGGCACATCCCTCCCGAGTGCGCCACCCTCGCCGAGATCCTGGTCGAGCAGGGCTTTTCCACCGCGATGGTCGGCAAGTGGCACCTGTGCGCCGAGGACGAGATGAACCTGGCGTCGACGAAACGGAACTGGCCGGTCGGCCGCGGCTTCGAACGGTTCTACGGCTTCCTCGGCGCGGAGACGAACCAGTGGTATCCGGATCTCGTGCACGACAACCATCCCGTCGAGCAGCCCGCCACCCCGGAACAGGGCTACCACTTCAGCGTCGACATCACCGACCACGCGCTCGACTACCTCGGCGACGTCAAGGCGATTGCCCCGGACCGGCCGGTGTTCCTGTACTACGCACCCGGCTGCGCGCATGCCCCGCACCACGTGCCCCAGGAGTGGGCCGACCGCTACCGCGGCAGGTTCGACGACGGATACGAAGCGATGCGCGAGCGGACCCTGACCCGGCAGAAGGAGATGGGCCTCGTACCTCCGGACACCGAATTGCCGCCGCTCAACCCGATCGGCACCCCCGACACCCGCACCGGACCCGACGGCAAGCCGTTCCCACCGCTGGACTTCACCCGCCCCTGGGACACCCTGTCCGACGACGAAAAACGGCTTTTCGCGCGGATGGCGGAGGTGTACGCCGGTTTCCTCTCTCATTGCGATGACCAGATCGGCCGGCTGCTGGCCTACCTCGAGGAGATGGAGCAGCTCGACAACACCATCATCGTGGTGGTCTCGGACAACGGTGCCAGCGGCGAGGGCGGCCCGAACGGGTCGGTCAACGAGAACAAGATCGCCAACAGCGTGCCGGACGATCTCGCCGAGAATCTGGCCAAGCTGGACCAGCTCGGCGGCACCGAGACCTACAACCACTACCCGAACGGGTGGGCGATGGCCTTCAACACCCCGTTCAAGATGTGGAAACGCTACTCGTTCAACGGCGGCACCAGCGATCCGTGCATTTTGTCGTGGCCGGCCGGGATCGAGGCCCGCGGCGAGACCCGCGACCAGTACCACCACGCCATCGACATCGTGCCGACTCTGCTCGACTGCCTCGGTGTCGAACTCCCCGAGACGGTGAAGGGGTACACCCAGCACCCGATCCAGGGCGTGAGTATGCGCTACAGCTTCGACGCCGCCACCATCCCCACCGCCAAGCACACCCAGTTCTATTCGATGCTCGGCGGGCGGGGCATCTGGCACGACGGCTGGAAGGCCGTCACCACCCACCCGACACTGAGCGGGTGGAGCCGTTTCCCGGAGGACACCTGGGAGCTGTACCACACCCAGGTGGACCGCGCCGAACTCCACGACCTCGCCGCCGAGGAACCCGGCCGACTCGCCGAGCTCGTCGGGCTGTGGTTCCACGAGGCCGGCGCGAACCAGGCGTTGCCGCTCGACGACCGCTCGCCCGTCGAACTCCTCACCACCCCACGCCCGCAGCTCGCGCCCCCGCGCAACCGCTACGTCTACCGGCCCGGCGGCGCGGAGGTACCGGAGGCGGTGGCGGTCAACCTCCGTAACCGCTCCTACTCGATCGGGGCACTCGTCGACCTCTCCGAACCCGGTGCCTCGGGGGTGCTGTTCTCGCACGGCGGCCGGTTCGGTGGGCACGCGCTGTACGTCAAGGACAACCGGCTGCACTACGTGTACAACTTCCTCGGGAGCGATCAGCAGAAGATCGATGCGACGGAGGATTTGCCAACCGGGGAGAACCTCATCCTGGCCGCGTCGTTCGAGAAGGACGGTGAGGACCCGCCCGGGACCGCCCACGGGGTCCTGAGCCTGTACTACGGCGACCGCAAGGTCGGCGAGGGCCGAATCCGAACGCAGCCCGGCAAATTCAGCATCGGCGGTGGTGAGGGTCTCAATGCCGGCCGGGACAGCGGCGAACCCGTCACCGACGACTACCCGGGTTCGTCGCCGTGGGCCTTCACCGGTGGGGCGTTGAACCGAATCGCGATCGACGTCAGCGGCGAACCGTTCGTCGACCTCGAACGCGAAGCCGCGGCCATGCTCTCTCGCGAGTGAGCGGAAGCGCCGTGACAGAACCTCTTCCGAGCTGGCGTGAGGGTGACGGCAAGACCGCGATCCTGGGATTCGTCGGGCGGGTGACGGCGCAGGACGTCCCGGTGGAGGATCGGATCGCGGTCTTCGACAACGACGGCACACTGTGGTGTGAGAAGCCGATGCCCATTCAGCTCGACTTCATCCTGCGCCGTCTCGTCGTCATGGCCGAGCACGATGAGGATCTTCGCACCCGCCAGCCCTGGCAGGCCGCCTACACGCAGGACTACGGCTGGTTGAACGACGTCATCACGCGGCACTACAACGGCGACGACAGCGGCGTGAGAGAACTCGCCGCCCGTGTGCTGACCGGTTTCGCCGACGTGACCGTGGAGGAGTTCGAGGCCGGGGCGGACCAGTTCCTGCGCACCGCCCGGCATCCGACCCTCGACCGGAACTACCTGGCGTGCAGTTACGCACCGATGGTGGAGTTGCTCGACTACCTGGCCGTCAACGGGTTCCGCAACTACATCGTGTCCGGCGGTGGCCGCGATTTCATGCGGCCGATCAGTCACGACGTGTACGGCATTCCGCGGCAGCGGGTCATCGGCAGCGGGGTGTCACTGGCCTGGCAGCACCACGGCAGCAGCGGCGCGATCGTCCGCAGAGCCGAGGCGGACGTCCTCGACGACGGCCCCGAGAAGCCGGTGCAGATCTGGAACCGGATCGGCAGGCGACCCCTGCTGGCGGCGGGAAACAGCAACGGCGACATCCCGATGCTGCAATTCGCGGAGGCACCGGACCGGCCGTCGCTGCGGTTACTGCTGCGCCATGACGATGCCGCCCGCGAGTTCGACTACGTCGCGGGCGCCGAGGAGGCGCTCGAACTGGCCGGCACCCACGACTGGACCGTCGTCAGTATCGAAAACGACTGGGCAACGGTGTTCCCGCCGCAACTCGAATAGTCCGAGGAATCCTCGTGGGTTCGCCGCGAATCGGGGAATCGACGCCTAGCGTGATGCATGGAACGACCGGGCCTCGACTGCGAACACCCTCCCGAAGAGGAACACTCCCATGGACACTGTCAGGTTCTTCGAACTCGCAACGGAAGTGTTCGAAGTGCTCGGTGTCCTCGCGATGGTTGTCGGGTTCCTCTTCGCCTTCTTCCTCGCGGTCCGCGCGTGGAGGCGGACCGGGGACGGTGCTCAGGCGTTCAAGACCCTGCGGGAGTCGCTGGGAGGCGCGATCCTGCTCGGCCTGGAATTGCTCGTCGCGGCAGACATCGTCAAGACGGTCACCTCGACACCGTCGCTGACCGACGCCGCCGTCCTGGGAGTGATCGTGCTGATCCGCACCGTGCTGAGCCTGTCCATCGAGATCGAAATCGACGGTGTCGCACCGTGGCGGAAGGCGTTCGTGACCGGACCGCAGGTGCTCGCCCATGCGGCGCGCTCGTCCGCGGGACAGGAGCCGAGTTCGGGCCGGTGAGTCGCCGGCCCGAACCGGTCACACCGTCTGCGACCGCTTGCGCAGCCGGGTGTTGAGCACACCGAGCGCCGCGATGACGAGGAACAGGACGCACGTCGAGATCAGCTGGGTGCGGGCATCGGAGTCGAAGAGCATGAGCACGACGAAACCGCCGAGCATTGCGAGCGTGAGGTAGCTGAGCCACGGGAACAACCACATCCGCACGGTCAGCTTGCCCTCGCGTTCGAGCCGCGGGCGCAGCCGCAGATGCGAGACGACGATGAAGATCCAGATGACCAGGAGCGCCGAGCCGACGGCGTTCAGGAGAAGTCCCAGGAGGTCGTCGGGCAGCCACCAGTTGAGCAGGACGCTGACGAAACCGAAGAACACCGACAGCAGCACCGCGTTGAGGGGCACCCCGGAATTCGAGATCCGGGCCATGAACGCGGGACCGTCGCCGCGCCGGGACAGTGAGTACGCCATCCGCGACGTGCCGTAGATGTTGGCATTGAACGCCGACAACAACGCGACCACGACCACCAGTTCCATGAACCCGGCCACGTACGGGATGTGCGCCTGGTTGAGGACGGCCACGAACGGTCCGCTCTTCAGGTCCGAGGAATCCCAGGGAAGGACGAGGACCATGATCGAGATCGAGCCGAGGTAGAAGACGCTGATACGCCAGACGACGCTGCGCACCGCCACGGCGATGGAGCGTTCGGGGTCCTCGGATTCGGCGGCGGCGATGGTCACGATCTCGATGCCGCCGAACGCGAACGCCACGACCAGCAGTCCCGCGGCGACCCCGGCGAAGCCCTCGGGCATGAAGCCGCCGTGGCCGAAGAGGTTGGTGGTGCCCACCGGTTCGGTGTCCGGCAGCAGGCCGAACACCAGCAGCACGCCGATCACCAGGAACGCGATGATGACGGTCACCTTGATGGCCGCGAACCAGAACTCGAACTCACCGAAGTTGCTGACCTTCGCGAGGTTGACCGCCGCGAAGAAGATCACGAACACGAGGGCGACGACCCACTGCGGAACACCCGGTAGCCAGCCGCTCACGATGCCGGAGGCGCCGGTGATCTCGGCGCCGAGCACCATGATCAGCATGAACCAGTAGAGCCAGCCCATCACGAATCCGGCCCATTCGCCGATGCCGATCCGCGCGTAGTGCGAGAAGGATCCGCTGGCGGGGATCGCCGCTCCCATCTCGCCGAGCATGCGCATCACGAAGACGACGATGATGCCGGCGAGCAGGTAGGAGACGAGGACGGCGGGACCGGCGGTCGCGATACCGACACCGGTGCCGAGGAACAGTCCGGCACCGATCGCGGAACCGAGGCCCATCATCGTGAGGTGACGGACCTTCAGGCCCCGGCCCAGGGTGCTGGTCGAGTCGGTCATGGTGTCGGGTGTTCGCGTACCGCTCACCGGGTCAGTCGTTTGCGTGCAGAGCGGCGTTCAGTTCCACGCCGGTGCCCKTCCACGGCACGACCTCGACGGCTCCCGAGACGGAGTTGCGACGGAACAGCAGGTTGGACTGGCCGTTGAGTTCCTTGGCCTTCACGACGGTGCCGTCCGGCCCGGTGACCTTGGTGCCCGCGGTCACGTACAGGCCGGCCTCGAGGACGCAGTCGTCACCGAGCGAGATGCCCAGACCGGCGTTCGCGCCGAGCAG
>NZ_JBFUGT010000109.1:0-20372 GCF_056402775.1 Rhodococcus sp. P3_B8 | reverse complement strand
AGTCGGGCTCGGAGCATGTCGTGGTGGTCGAGGACTGTCTGCACGGTGGCGGTGAGGGTGTCGGTGTCCAGGTCGGGTGGCGCGGTGAGCAGGACCGATTGGCAGTACGTGTCGAGGTTGCCGCCGCGCTCGAGCAACCACCGCGCTGCCGGTGGCAGCGGGAACGACCCGATCCCTCCGCCCGGAAGCTCGGAGAGGACCGCGCTCGGCTCCGGCCGTGTGGAGATCGCGCGCGCGAGCCGGGCGATCGTCCTGTACTCGAACACATCCCGCGGAGTGAGTGCCAGCCCGGCGGTCTTCGCGCGTGCCACCAACTGGATGGCCATGATGCTGTCGCCACCGAGCGCGAAGAACGAGTCGTCGACGCCTACGGACTCGAGGCCGAGCACGTCGCCGACGAGGGCGACCAACGACTCTTCGACAGCTGTTCCAGCCGAGCGGAATTCCGCGGCGCGGGTCGTGAAGTCGAGGGCTGGGAGTGCGTTCCGGTCTACCTTCCCGTGGGGCGTCAACGGCAGCGTGGACAGTGAGATCACCGCGGACGGAACCATGTGCGAGGGAAGAAGTGACCTCGTGTGGTCGAGCAGTTCCTCCTCTGCAACGTCGATGCCGGGGACGGGGACGACGTATCCGACGAGATGGTGTGCGCCGTTGCGATCGGCTCGCGGCACTACCACGGCCTGCGAGATCCCGGGGTGACGCAGGAGGGCGGATTCGACCTCGCCGGGCTCGACGCGGTAGCCGTGCAGCTGAACCTGGAAGTCGGTGYGGCCGTGGTAGTCCAGCTGTCCATCGGGGTTCCAGCGGGCAAGGTCTCCGGTTCGGTACATGCGGGAGCCGGGGACGCCGAACGGATTCGCGACGAACCGACCGGCCGTGATCCCGGGCCTGCCGAGATACCCCCGCGCCAACTGAGCTCCGCCGAGATACATTTCGCCGGTCACCCCGGGGACGACGGGGTGCAGCCGGCCGTCGACGACGTACACCTGTGTATTCCACACCGGCGACCCGATGGGCACAGCGGGGGCAGGTTGGTCGGCTGCGACGTCGTGGTACGTCGCTGTCACGGCCGCCTCCGCGGGACCATACATGTTGCCGAGGCGGACACCCTGCGCAAGCACGCTGCTCGCCGTCCGTGCACTGATCGCCTCACCCCCGGTCAGGACCCGGCGCAGGGACGTGGGGAAGGAGTGCCGATGATCGTTGACGAACACGTCGAGTAGGGAGGGCACGAACTCCACCACTGTGATCTGCGTGTCGTCGAGGAGGCCGGACAGATAGTCGAGGTCGAGCTGCCGATCCGGGCGCAGGAGGACCAGGATGCTTCCTGAACAGAGAGCCGCGAAACACTCCCAGAGGGCGACGTCGAAGGCGATCGGCGCCTTCTGCACGGTGCGGTCACGCTCGTGTAGCGGCAGATGAGCCTGCGACCAGGCCAGCTGGTTCGCGATTGCCGCGTGGGATACCGCCACCCCTTTGGGTGTGCCGGTCGAGCCGGATGTGTAGACCACGTAGGCCAGGTTGTCGGGGTGTAGTGGTGCGCCCCGGTCCGCGTCGGTCACCGGTGCGGCGTCTCGGGCCTCGCGGTCGATGTCGTCGAACCGCGCCACCGGAACCCCGGCCGGAGCGGGTAGGTCGGCGTCGGCGGTGGTGACGACGAGAGCCGCCGACGCGGTGTCGATCAGTGATTCGAGGCGGTCGGTGGGGTGGCCGGGATCGAGGGCGAGCACCGCAGCACCGGACTTGACCACCGCGTACATCGCGGCGAGCATCTCGAAGGATCGCGGGAGCATGAGGGCCACAATGGATTCGGCGCCGATCCCGCGGACGAGGAAGGAGCGCGCCAGGCGGGTCGACCAGGTGTCGAGTTCGGCGTAAGTGAGGATTCGATCCTCACAGCGAACGGCCGGTGCATCGGGTGCCGCCGCGACCCGTGCCTCGAACAGGTCCACTATCGTCGCGGCCGGAAGGTCGTGGGCCGTGGCGTTCCACCGGTCGAGGACGAGCCCGCGCTCGGCGTCGTCGAGGATGTCGATGTCACCTACCACCGCCTCGGGATCTGTCACTGCTGCGGTGATCACCCGAAGGAGCCGGCCGGAGAATGCACTGATCGTGCCGGCGTCGAACAGGTCGGTGGCATAGACGATCTGCCCGCTGATACCTGTCACCGAACCTTCCTCGGCCGGTTGTTCACGCAACACCACATTCAGGTCGAACGGCGACACTCGGGGGTCGAGGTCCGCGACATGCACTTCGAGGCCGGGCAGCGCGAGGCGTGGCGGCTCGATGTTCTGGAACGACAGCATTACCTGGAACAACGGATGACTGGCCGCCGAACGTGGTGGGTGAAGTTCGTCCACGAGGGTTTCGAACGGAATGTCGGCGTGCGCGAAAGCCGCCAGATCGGCATCGCGCACCGCCGCCACGACGGCACCGAACGGTGACGCCGGATCGACGGTCGTGCGCAGAACGAGAGTGCCGACGAACATACCGACCAGGGGATCGATCGCCTGTTCGCCGCGGCCGGCGGTCGGCGACCCGACGACGACGTCCGTGGTGGCGGCGAGCCGGGACAGCAACACGGCCAGGGCCGCGTGGATCACGACGAACGTCGTCGTGTGGTGGGAACCGGCGAAGTCGACGAGCCGGCGATACGTCGTCTCGGGCATCACGAACGGCACCGCTGCGGCCCGGTACGACGCGGTGGCGGGACGCGGCCGATCCAGCGGCAACTCCAACCGTTCGGGAAGATCCGCGAGCGCCGTGCGCCAGAAGTCGAGTTGCCGTGCCACCGGCGACGCCGGGTTGGTCACGGACCCGAGGACCTCCCGCTGCCACACCGAGAAGTCCGAGAACTGCACGGGCAACGGCTCCCACACGGGAGCGCGGCCGGCGCGGCGCGCGGTGTAGGCGGTGGAGAGGTCGCGCGCCAGGGGGACCAGCGATGCCCCGTCGGCGACGATGTGGTGCAGGACGACAGCCAGGACGTGGTCGCGGTCGTCGAGTTGCCACAGTCGGACGCGAACCGGCGGACGGACCGTGACGTCGAACCCCTCGGCGACAACTTCGTCGATGGGGCCGGATACCTGCGCTGCATCGGCCACGGGAATCGGCGCCAGATCGACCGACACGCTCTCGGCGGGGACGACGACCTGCACCGGTCCGGTGTCGGTCAAGGGATAGAGGGTCCGCAACGGTTCGTGCCGAACGAGGACGTCGAGGAGGGCAGCGCGCAGCGCGGCGACGTCGAGGCGACCCGTCAGCCGGACCACCATCGGAACGTTGTAGACGGCCGACGTCACGTCGAACTGGTTGACGAACCACATCCGCCGCTGCGCGAACGACACCGGTGCAGGTTCGGTATGGACCCGGGGGCCCAGAGCGGGTCGATCCGGGTGCACCTCGCTCGCGTCGAGCACGGCGGCGAGTCCGCGCACCGTGGGCGCCTCGAACAGGGAACGGATCCCGAGTCGGGTCCCGCACGCCGAGTCGATTCGGGCGACGACTCTTGCCGCGTCGAGGGACGTGCCACCCAGTTCGAAGAAGTTGTCGTCGACACCGACGCCACCGATGCCGAGAACCTGGGCGATCACCTTCGACACCGTCCTCTCGGTCGGGGTGGCCGGGGCGTGGTAGACGGGGGAGTGCCGGAGTTCCTCGGGAACGGGAAGGGCGTCGAGGTCGACGTCCCCGGTCTCGGTGACGGGCAGTCGGTCGAGGACGACGACCGTGCCCGGCACCCAGGGCGGGGGCAGGATCATCGCGGCGTGGGCGCGGATATCGGAGATGGCCGGCGCGGATCCGGGTGCCGGCACGACATACGTCACAAGGGCGGGTTGTCCGGCGCGCGGGGTGTGGTCGACGGTGACCGCGTTCGCGACCTGCGGATGCGCGGTGAGGACGGTGTCGATGTCACCGAGCGGGATTCGGTATCCGCGCAGTTCCGTCTGGAAATCGCGGCGCCACAGAATGTTCAGGCTTCCGTTCGGCGTGATGCGAGCGGCATCGCCGGTGCGGAACATGCGTTCGCCGGTCGGGCCGAAGGGGCTCGCCACGAAGTGGGTGCTCGTCGCACTGGCCCGGCAGTGGTAGCCCCGAGCCAGTGCGGGTCCACCGATGTACAACGCGCCGACGACGCCGGGCGGGACAGGCTGAAGGCGGTCGTCGAGAACCGCGAATCTCCGGCCCGGCCCGGGCAGGTACCCCATCCGGTCGGCACCGGATTCCGGTGCGAGATCCGTGGCTGCGGCGAACCACACGGTCTCGACGGACGCGTAGACGGCGACGACTTCGGGGGCAGCCACGACCGCGGCGCCGACGGGGTCACCGGTGAGCAGGACCGAGCGAAGCTCGTCTGCCCCGGGTGCGGATTCCCTTGCCCGGGACAGGTGCTCGTACGCGGCCGGGGTCTGGGCGAGCATGGTGACGCCGCGGCGGTGCACCAGGTCGGCCAGCGCGGACGGTGAGGAGGCAGTAGCGTCGTCGACCACCTCCAGCCGACCTCCGTGGAGGAATGCGCTCCACGGGGTCAGGACGGTGACGCCCGGTGCGAAGGTCGGGACCATTGCCCAGACCTCGCCGGCCGTGACGGCGGGACGTGCCAGTGCCGACAGTACTGCACGGTGAGTCACTGATACCGGTTTCGGTAGCGCGGTCGACCCGCGTGTGAGCAGGACGTAGGCGGCTGAGTCCGGGCAGGGACCGGCGCCGACGTCGACGGCGGCGAGGGGGTGCCCCGACCTGCGCGCGAGGTCGGCGACGGTGCCGGGCGCGTCGAGGACGAGGGTGGGAACGTGACCGTGGGGAACATGTTCTTCCACAGCGGATGTCGTCACAWGTATCGCGGCGTCGACGTCGGGGATCGTCCGGGAGAGTTGCGTGGGCGACGCCCATCCGGGATCGAGTGGTAGACACACGCCCCCTGCCGCGAGCACGCCCAGTGTGACGGCGACGTAGTCCATCGAATGGGGAATCGCCACGGCGACGAGGCGTTCCGGTTCCGCTCCGTGGTCGTGGAGCAGCCGGGCGATTCGGTTCACCCGGTCGGCGAGTTCGCCGTACGACAGTGTGTCACCCGCGAACGACAGCGCGACGGCGTCTGGTTGCCGTGCCGCCGTCCGGGCAAATTCCTCGGGCAGAGTCGTCGCGGGGCCCGATTCGTCCGGCGCGGTCCACGAACGGAGGGCGACGTCACGTTCCCGGTCGGTGAGCAGGTCGATGTTCCCGACCACGGTGTCCGGCTCCGTGGTCACGATCTTCAGGACGCGGACGAGTCGGTCGGCGAGCCCACGCACCGTCTCTTCGTCGAACAGGTCGGTGGCGTATACGATTCCGCCGTCGATTCCCTGCGGCGCCCCGCCGTCATCGCGGCGTTCACTGAGCCACACCTGCAGGTCGAACTTACAGATCTTCGGGTCGTAGCCGACGGCCGCGACGCGCAGCCCGGGCAGGTCGAGCTCCCGCGCCTCGTGTCCGGCCGGCAGGACGTTCTGGAACTCGAGGAGAACCTGGAACAACGGTGAACGACTGTCCGTGCGTTCGGGTTCGAGGGCGTCCACCAATTTCTCGAACGGATAGTCGGCGTGAGCGAACGCCCCCAGGTCCACATCCCGCACGGTGCGTATGGTGTCCGCGAAGCCCGCCTCGGGATCAATGTGGGTGCGCAGCACGAGCGTGTTGACGAACATGCCCACCACGTCGTCGAGTGCGGGCTCCCCACGTCCCGCGACCGGGGTGCCGATGCTCACATCGTAGGTGCCGGCGAGCCGGGCGAGCACGACTGCCAGCGCTGCGTGACACGTCATGAAGAGTGTGGACGTGCAGGTTCGGGACAGTGCCCGCATGCCGGCATGCAGCTCCGGAGGCAGGTGGAAGTCCACTCGGTCGCCGTGCAGGGACCGCCGCTGTGGGCGGGGATGGTCGGTCGGCAGCGCGAGAGGGGGCGGCGATCCCCGGAGCGACTCACTCCAATAGTCGAGTTGCCGCGACGCGAGGCTGTCGGGATCGGTGGGCCGACCCAACACTGCGTGTTGCCACAAGGCGTAGTCCACGTACTGGACTGCCGGCGGTTCCCAGGCGGGGGCGCGTCCGTCGACCCGGGCACGATAGGCGGCGGAGAGGTCACGAGCGAGCGGACCAGCCGACGCACCGTCGGCCGCGATGTGATGGATCACCAGGGCCAGCACGTGGTCGGTGCCACCGATCGTGAACAGAGACGCTCGGAGCGGCGCATCGACGGTGACGTCGAACGGCGCGGCCGCGGCCCGGGCGACGTGTGCGTCGAGGTCGGTCGGATTGTCGACCCGCACGGTCTCGACCCGGGGCTGCGCCCGTTCGGCGGGCAGGATCACCTGATGTGGTCCGTCGTCCGAGGCCGGGTACACCGTGCGGAGCGACTCGTGCCGTTCCACGATATCTGCGATCGCTGCGACGAGGGCACCGACGTCGAGGTGCCCGGTGAGCCGGACGACCAGCGGAATGTCGTAGGCCGGGGAGTGCGGGTCGTACTGGTTGACGAACCACATCCGTTCCTGGGCCGGGGAGAGCGGAATCCTGGCGGGACGGGGGAACCGGCGGAGGGGAGGCCGCTCGGAGCCATCGCCGCGCCGGCTCTCGACGACATCGGCGAGTGCGGCGACCGTCGGGTGTTCGAAGAGGTCGCGGACATCCAGCGACGTTTCCAGCGCAGAACTCAGCCGTGCTACCACCCGGGTCGCCGCCAGGGAACCTCCGCCGAGATCGACGTAGTCGTCGTCTGCACCGACACCCGCGACACCGAGCACGGTCTCGAACACCGACGCGATCGTGTCTTCCGTCGGCGTGCGTGGCCGGCGGTGGCCGGCGCCGCTCCGCGGGGCGAACGTCGGCACCGGGAGTGCGGCACGGTCCAGCTTGCCGCTCGGGGTGCGCGGAATGACGTCGAGGGGGACGACCGCGGCAGGGAGCATGTGCGCGGGCAGTGTGCGCGCGAGCCGACGGTGCACCTCCCCGACATCGACGCGCCGCCCTTCGGTCGGGTGAACGTAGGCGATCACCGCGGCATCTCGCGTGCGCGGGTCGGTCGCGGCAGTTGCGACGGCGAACCCCACGCTCGGGTCGGCCCGCAGGACTGCCTCGATCTCACCGAGTTCGATGCGAAAACCGCGGACCTTCACCTGGAAGTCGCTGCGCCCGACGTAGGTGAGGTCGGGGGCGGTGGATGGATCCTCCTCGTCCCGGACGCACCATCGCACGAGATCGCCGGTCCGGTACATCCGCGTCCCCGGCGACCCGAAGGGCGCGGCCACGAAACGGGCGGCATCGAGTCCGGCACGGTTTCGGTAGCCGCGCGCGAGGCCGGGGCCCGCGAGGTACAGCTCGCCGACGGTTCCCGGCGGCACCGGGCGCAACCGGTCGTCGAGCACGACGACCTCGAACCCGCGCACCGGTGGTCCGAGGGTGACCGGCTCATCCGGCACCAAAGGTGCGCTGAGGGTCGCCATGATCGTCCCCTCGGTGGGCCCGTAGGCGTTGACGACGCGGCGACCCGCCGTCCATGTCGACGCGACTTCAGGCGGGCAGGCTTCGCCGGCGACGGTGAGATGCGACAGGGTTGGCACGCCAAGGGGATCGAGCGTGGCGAGGGTGGTCGGCGTGAGTACGGCGTGGGTGACCCGATGCTCGGTGAGTATGCGCTCCAGTTCCGCGCCCCCGACCACTTCGGGCGGGACGATCACCACGCGCGCACCGGATCCGACAGCCGCGAGCAGCTCGAACAGTGAGGCGTCGAAGCTCGGCGACGCGAACTGGGCCACCCGCCCGGTCGGCGGCACGTCGAGCCCTTCAATCTGTGCGGCAATCAGATTCGCGATCCCGCGGTGGGTCACGACCACCCCTTTGGGGACGCCGGTCGATCCCGACGTGTATATGAGATAGGCCGGATGGTCCGACCGCAGCGGTCGGGGGCGGTCGGCGTCGCCGACCGGTGTGTCGGTGCGCTCGGAGAGGGTGTCCTCGACGTGACGGTCGTGTAGTTCGATCCACTCGATGACACCGGGTAGGTCGTCCCGGTGACGACCGACCGTGACCCCGAGCGTCGCACCGGAATCGGTGAGCATGTGCGTGATGCGGGCTTCGGGGTATCCGGGATCGACGGGCAGGAAGGCGGCCCCCGACTTCGCGACCGCCCACACGGCGCGGACGAGATCAGCGGATCTCGGGAGCGCGAGGGCGACTACTGTTTCAGGGCCGGCACCCCGGGCGAGGAGAAGGCGAGCGAAYCGGGTGGAGTCGTCGTCCAGCTGGCGGTACGTGACGCCGATGCCGCCACCTGCAGCGTCGACGACGGCGATCGCGTCGGGGTCGCGGTGCGCCGCATCTACCAGGAGGTCGGGCAGCGTGCGCGGCGGAACTCCCGGATCGCCGCGCGCGGGCACGAGCCGGCGCCGTTCGGCGGAACTCAACAGGTCGAGATCCCTGACCGGGATGTCGGGGTGTGCCGTGACCTGGTCGAGCACGCGGACCAGACGGTCGGCGAATCCGCGGATCGTCGRCGGCTCGAAGAACTCCCGCGCGAAGGTCAGTCGGAGGTCGAGCCCGGCCCGACCGGGGCGTTCGACGATGTGGATCCAGAGGTCGGCGGCTTCGTCGGACCGGCTATCGGGTTCGTGCGGGTGATTGCCGGCCTGCACGTCGAACGCGACCTGGAACGGCTGCCGGCCCGTGGAGGGTGCTGGAAACGTGAGCGCGGCGGCGACCTCGTCGAAGGTGACGTCGGCGTGCGTGAACGCACCGAGTTCGGTGGTGCGTGTGCGCTCGAGGAGTTCGATGAACGATTCCGTGCCGTCGACCCTCGTGCGCAGAAGGAGGGGCCATCCGCGTGCGCCCGCCGGTGTCCCGAGGACGACGTCGCGGACTCCGCCGAGACGAGCGAGCAGTGTCGTGAGGGACGCATGCGAAACGGTGTAGGCGGCGAACGGGCAGTCCCGTCCGAGGTTCTCGATCCGGTGATGCAGGTCCGCGGTCACGTGCGCCTCGACGTGCTCGCGGAGCCTGTCGACGGTACCTGCGCGGCGCGTGTAGTCGCGGGGAAGAGGCGTGTCGTGGGGCAGGTCGGCGAGCATCGTCCGCCAGTAGTCCAGATCTGCTGTGCGCCTGCGACTCCGCACACCTTCGTGTGCGGTCTCCGCGTGCACCCCTGCCACGGGATCGCCGGGATCTGCCGCGAGGAACTCCTCGAGGAGGCCCACGAACGACCGAAGGTGACGAGCCAATTCGTCCCGGGAGTAGCGGTGGGGGTTCCCGCGGAACTCGACGACCATCCGCCCGGCAGCGGCGGTGCGGTACACATTGACCAGCAGATCCGCCACCGGTCCTGAGGTGACCACGTGAAAGTCTCCGGTGAGCGGTCCGAACCGGATCCGGGGGCGGAAGAGCATGACGTTGACCATCGGCCCGGACAGCGAGTCCGTCGCGTCCGTCTCGCGCCGGATGTCCTCCAGCGTGAAGCGCTGATGACGAAGAGCACCCAGAATTTCGTGGTGTACCCGGCGGGTGAGAGTGGCCACCGTGTCGTCGGGTGCGGTGGAGACCTGCAATGGAGCGAGTCCGACGAGCATCCCGCCCGATCGCTGCAGCAGCACGGTCGTGCGGCCCGACACCGGGAGGTCGACGAGCACGTCGTCCCGTCCGGTCATCCGGGCCAGATACGTGCCGAAGGTGGCGATCACGACGGTCGCCGGCGGCACACCGAGCCGTTCGCCGGAACTGTCCAGTCGCTCCGTCGCGGACGCAGACAAGGTGGCCGTCTCGAGGCTGCTTTCCGCGACGGCGGGTGCCACCGTCGGGGACAGGCTCGAGTTGGTACGGCGGCCGGCGAGGTGCTCCCGCCAGTAGGCGCGATCGGACTCGTAGCGCGTCGACGGCCGGTACGCCTCGTCGAGGCGGTGAAGGGTGCGCAGATCTGCGGCACCGGCAGGTTCCGGCGTCCGGTCCTCCACGCGGGCGGTGTACAGCGCGGCGATCCGGTTCATGAGCGTCATCGCTCCGTACCCGTCCAGCGCGATATGGTGAATTCTGCTGTACCACAAGTAGTGATCGTTACCGACTCGTAACACCGTCGACGTCGCCAGCCGGTCCCGGGTGGGATCGAGCGGCGCCGTGTAATCCCGCGTCATCCACGCGTGAGCGGCTGCGATGGGATCGTCCGCACCACCGAGGTCGACAAATCCGGTCGACAGGTCAAGGGTCGGGTCGACGGTCTGGAACGGCTCCCCGTCGATCTCGAACACCCGGAGGAACGCCGACTGGAACTCGCGGCCCGCGGTCACCGAGGCTTCGTCGAGGACGGCGAGGTCCAGGGCGCCGCGCACCTCGACGTACTGTGCGATGCACCTCGGGACGTCAGGGGCAAGGCGCTGGGCCAGCCAGATTCCGCGCTGCGCGGGAGTCAGCGGGAAGACATTGGGACGACTGCGAGCGGTCGCGTCGCTCCTGTTCCTGGTATCCACTTACTAGAACCTCCCGACGGCAACCAACGGCGATTGCCTCTGGGGTCGGACGTTTTCGGCTTAGCTGATCTATATCGCGGGCACGACCAGGTCCGTTACTACCAGTATGTCCTGTACCTGCGGAAATGCCCCCGCCCGCCGTGGTTCGTGCCGCCCTCAGTCCCTGCCGAGGGTGCCCGCCCGATCAGTCGGTCGACGCGTGCGTCTGGCGAGGTCACGAAATGGTGACGCGGCGGGGTTGGGCCGTGAGGGGGTAGCGTGGTGGTTGTCGAGGGTTATTCGAATATGCGCGGTCATGCCATGTCGTCCTCGGCGCCCACACCGGCCTGCAGTCGAAAGGCCGAGAACTGGAGCGCCGCCATGGCGTCGAACCCGACTGATGTGTCCAATTTCCTCGTGTCCGAGTCTCCGAACTCCGCGCTGGTGGTGGAATCGGAGGCGTCGTGCACGGCATGCCCACACAGCGCGGATTCCCACGACGAGCTCGGGATTCGGTTCTGTGCCGTGACCTCGGCGCGAAGCCTCGAACGTAAGTGCATCTGCGCCGGTGACCAGGTGAGTGGACAGCACTACTCCCGGTACTGAAGCGGACGCTCACCACGGGCGCTCCGCTCGATTCGCCGACGACCTTGCATGACGGCACTATCCTGATGCCACGTCGTACGTTCGAGTCGAGAGGACGCCCATGGCTGGTGTGCCGTTCCGGTCCCCGTCGACGGGACGCAATGTTCGCGCCGTGTTGTTCGATACCTTTGGCACCGTTGTCGATTGGCGCACCGGTATCGCCACCGCTGTCGCGGACTACGCGGCGCGCCATCAGCTCGGGGTGGACGCAGTGGCATTCGCCGACCGGTGGCGCGCCCGCTACCAGCCGTCGATGGACCCGATCCTTTCCGGCACCCGCGAGTTCGTGACTCTCGATATCTTGCACCGCGAGAACCTCGACTTCGTGCTCCGCGAATCGGGCATCGACCCCACGAATCACGATGCCGGAGAGCTCGACGAGCTCGCGCGCGCCTGGCATGTGCTCACCCCCTGGCCCGACAGCGTGCCAGGTCTCACGGCACTCAAGGCGGAGTACATCATCGGCCCGCTCTCGAACGGCAACACCTCACTTCTGCTCGACATGGCCAAGAACGCCGGAATCCCGTGGGACGTGATCATCGGCTCCGACATCAACCGGAAATACAAGCCCGATCCCCAGGCTTACTTGCAGACAGCACAGTTCCTCGGTCTTGACCCGGGTGAAGTCATGCTCGCCGCCGCCCACAACGACGACCTCGAAGCCGCTCACGCCACAGGACTGGCTACAGCGTTCATTCTCCGGCCCGTCGAACACGGACCGCACCAGACCGATGACCTCGCGCCAACAGGCAGCTGGGATATTTCAGCCACCGACATCCCTCATCTCGCAGCGCTGCTCCGTGCGGGATCGACAGGGTTCAGGTGAGGCGGCGAACCTTCTCGACGGCCCGAGTGAACACTGTGTCGAACTCGGCCTCGAATTGCTTGCCCTCTGCGGGTCGTGTCGTCCACTCCCCGGCCGCTGCTCGGCGCGTCGGGTTTTATGCTGAGGACCATCTGTTCTTCGTCGTCGAGTCGATCGATCCGAGCACCCGGTGGCACGTCGGCTTGCTCCGCGTGCGCCACCCCGTGTCAGGTAATTCTTGACGCCACGTCCACTGCCTGTCAGGCTATACCTGACAGAAATGGGAGGTAGTCATGGAACTTGTCGAACGCGCCGTCAGTGCGGATATCGACGCCGCTGCTCGCGCGGTGATAACGGCTGCGGCCGCGGAAGCAAGCCGTCACGCCGACGAAATCATCGGCACCGGGCCGCTTCCCGGCACGGCGGATTGGGACGCCGAGCAAGGTACGGACATTCCCCACCAGCGAACCCTGGCCTGGCACCTACTGAGTCTTCGTATACAGCTCGCTGCCGGCCTGGACGGCATCGAAACCGTTCTCGGTCTGCGCTTTCAGGGGGCGACGTGGGCGACCATCGGCAAGGCCGCCGGGATGACCCGTCAATCCGCGCACGAGCGATGGGGTTCGCGCACCACCGCCCTGCTCGACCCGATGGGGACCGGCCTGCCCAAGACCGTTGCCGACGACGATCCGAGCTGAACCGGACGTGGTGGAACTCGGGGCGAATAGAAGTGGCGACCGCCGTCTGAGGGGTCGGTCAGTCCCGGTACTCCGGCGCCGGCGGTCCGGGTGCCGGGCCGAGCGACGACAGCCACCGGTCGTAGAGGGCCGTCCAGGTTCCGTCTGTGCGCAGTCGTTCCAGTGTGCCGTTGACGAACCGGACGAGGTCGTCGTTTCCGGGAGCGAGGCCGATGGCGTATCGGGCGGAATCTGTTTCGGGGCCGACGATTTCGAGATTCGGATCCTGGGCGACGAGGCCGGCGAGGAAGGCGGCGCCTGCGACCGCGTCGACCTGCCGCTGCTGGATGGCCATGAGGCAGTCGTCCCAGTCGGGGACCGCAAGGATCGTGGCTTTGGGGGCGATGCGCGTCAGCGCCGACACCGACGCCGGGTCGTGGTGCGTGCAGACCCGTCGCCGGGCAAGGTCGGCCGGACCGGCGATACCCGACCCGTCCCGCACCACGAGCCGGCGGGAGGCCTCGAGATACACCGTGGAGAACGTCAAGTCCTGGGGACCTTCACAGGAGAGGGCCACCGGACGCACGACCATGTCCGCGTCACGGTGGGCGAGCATCTCGGCACCGTCATCGGTTCCGAGCGGACGGAACTCGACCTTGGTGGGATCGCCGAGCAGATCACGTGCGACCTCCCGAGCGAGGTCGACGCCGAATCCGGTGAGGGTGCCGGTGGTCGGGTCGCGGAAGCTGAACAGGTTGGTGTTCTGATCGACCGCGACGACCACGGTGCCGCGGGCACGAATATCGCCGAGCGCGCCGCCGAGGCTCGGAGTCCCCGGGCGGAGACTGGCCGGGGCCGCGCATGCCGACGTCTCTGTGTCCTGCGGCGGCGTGTCGGACGGTGCGATGAGCTGGGCGCCGGCCGACAGGGGAAACTCCGTGAAGTCTCCGGAAAACCTCGGGGTGGGTGCATCGGGGGCGCCGCAGCCGGCAATCAGGACAGCTCCGAGCACGAGGCTCCCGAGCAGCCGGGTGAAGCGCGGTCGCCGTTCCGGGTGTGGTCGCACCATCAGTGGTACTCACTCACTCGGGGCTCGATCCCCGCGACGACGGCGAGCGCTGCGGAAACAGCGAGCACGATGCCGCCCACGGCGAGCGCGGCCATCGTGCGGTACGACTCCCGCATCGCGTCGAGTTCCTCGGTGCGCAGAGCGGTGATGGCGTCTTCGAGCGATTCGTCGAGGTCCCGGAACCGGGCAGTCGATGCCGTCGATCCCGGACCGACCGCGACGTCCGCCGCGCCCTGGTAGTCGCCGTCTGCGAGCTTCTGCTGCAGATCCCGGTGCGCGCTCCGCCATCCGTCGAACGCGGCGGACGCATCGGCAATCGTCGGTGCGACAACGGTGTTCCGCGACGCGTCCGAGTTCAGAATCGCGGAGAGCGCGTCCGTGTGCCGGGCGTAATCGCTCCCCGCCGGATCGAAACCCGGCCGGAGAAGTCCGAGGGTTTCGTCGGCGCGGGCCTGCTGGGCGAGGATCCTCGCCTTCGTGACCGCCGCGAGGGGTTCGGCGCCGTCGATCCGGGCACGTTCGCTCGCCGACGTCGACAACAGCCCGGCGACCACGATCCACACGACGAGTGCAGCCAGCAGGACCGTCGCGCACGCCAGTCCGGGATTGACCCGGCGACGGCTTCGATGCGCCACGTACGCGTGCGCGACGGCGAGGACGACGACCCCGGCCGACGCGACCACGATGGCGGTGGCGGGCAGCCGGGCGGTGTGGGATTGGGTGCCGGCGACAGCTCGGGCCTGGTCGTTGTAGAGGCGTTCGGCCAAGGGCAGGATGGTGTCCTGCATGAGAGCCGAAGCGGTTCCGAGATACGCCACCCCGACCGGGTTTCCCGCGGCGTCGTTGGACCGGGCGGTCGCCACCAGGTCCGTGTACACGGCGACGTGCCGCGACATCTCGGTGAGCAGTCTCAGCGATTCGACGTCGCCGGAGGTGACGCCGTACGACGCGGTGACGAGCGCGTTCGACGCGTCCCCGATCGCCTGGTTGTACCGATCGCGCACCGCCAGCGGCTCGATGGCACCCGCGATGAACGACGACGTCGCTGCCGCGTCGGCGATCGACAACGAGCTGAACAGGTTCTGCGCGGCGTCCGCCAGCGGTTCGGTGTGGGCGCGAAGGGTTTCCATGCGCTGCTGCCGTGCGGCGACTACGGCGGACGTCACGAGACCGGCCGTCAGCGCCACCGCGACGAGGACGACGGCGAGGAGGGACAGGCGTCCGGGAGTCGACGCGAGGAATTCGCGCCAGGGGCGCCGGCGGACTTCGGGTTCGACGAGAAGGGATTCGTTCAGGAGATGCTCGTCGGCAGGCGAAGTGTCACGATCTCCGCTGGATACGGTGCCGCTGTCCTGGTGGAACACCTTCTCCTCCTCATCCCTGCACTCAGTGTGCGCCGATCACGGTCGGAAAACACCGAAAGCATCGACGCGCGCGAGTAGCCTGCCTCGCCCGCGGGTACCTCCAGACTGGGCACGATCACGCTGGAGGTCACGGCTCGTGAAGACAAGCTCATGAAGCGAAGGGTGCGCGCGTTCTCCGTCGCGGCCGCGGTCGCAGCGCTCGGGGCCTGCGCGGCCCCTGCGCCGCAGGGCGACGAGGCACCGGAGAAGGTTTTCTTTCTCTTGCCGAACACGACGACCACCCGATTCGTGGAGCGAGACGAACCCCTGTTCACCGACTTCCTGGAGTTGTTCGCGCCGGAGGCGGCGGTCACGGTTCGCAACGCCGAGGGCGATCCCGCCCGTCAGCAGAGCCAGGTCGAGTCGGCGATCGCGGAGGGCGCTTCCGTGCTCGTGCTGATCTCCACGGACGCGAGGTTCTCGGGTGGAGCCTTGACCGCCGCCGGCGAGGCGAACGTTCCGGTGGTGCTCTACGACCATGACGCGGTCGGTGGACCGGCAGACGTTCAGGTGATCTTCGATCCACTCGAGGTCGGCCGACGGCAGGGGAGCCGCGCCGCGGATCTGATCGCCGCGATGCCCGGCGACGGGGTGAAGATCGCCCGGGTGGAGGGAAACTTCGGTGAATACGGAACCCGTCAATTTCGGCTCGGTCAGGACGAGTATCTGCAGCCGCTCGCCGACAGCGGCAAGATCCGCGTGGTCTGCGAGACCGCGATCGACGACTGGGACCCGGCCGGAGGTCAGGCATTCGCCGAGGAATGCCTGGCCCGTGAGAACAACGACATCGCGCTGTTCGTCACCATGAACGACGACCTGGCAGGCGGAATCGTCGCGGCACTGGCAGGCCGCGGGCTCGCCGGGCGGATCCCGGTCACCGGCGGACAGGACGCCAATCTCGCTGCGCTGCAACTGATCGCACAGGGAACCCTCGACAACACGATCTTCAAGAACCTGTCCGGTCAGGCGAAGGTCGCGGCGCAGCTGACCACGTCGATCCTGCACGGTGACGGCATTTCGGAGGAGATGGTCAACGGCACGATCGACAACCAGTACATGGCCGTGCCAACGGTGTTCCTGCCCGTGCAGAACATCACGAAGGACAACCTCGACGTCGTGGTCAACTCCGGCTTCTACACCTGGCAGCAGATCTGCGCACCGGACCCGGCATCCGCGGTGTGCGGGGACCACAGCTGAGCCGTCGACGGGGTTCAGCTCAGGGGCGCGATGACACCGCGGTCGCCGATCTCGGCGCGGACGTCGATCACCCGCCCGGCCAGCAACCAGCCCGACGGTCCGCGTCGCCATTCGTCGCGGTACTCGCCGAGGCATTCGTACGTCGCGTCGGCGCGTTCGCCGAGGCCGACGTGAAACGCCCGGAAATAGGATCGAGTGCGCGCCCCGTCACCGTCGACGTCGACGCGGATGTTGCCGAGCAGGTGCTGGGTGGCGCCGCAGACGTCGAGGTGGGAGCGGACGCGCRCGACCACGTCCACCGGCCCCGCCCGCCCATAGGCCACGACATCGTCGGTGAGCGTCGCCGCGAGCCCCGGCCAGTCCTTCGTGTCGAGCAGGTCGGCCACGACGTGCAGGCGGTCGGTGATCTCGACGCGGTCGGGAACGGACTCGGGCATGGCTCGATCTTCCTCGGAGTACCGGCCGCGTCGGCCCCGGCATCCCGCTGATCGAGACTGTCGCGTCGGCGCAACACCCTTGGGCTGCGGGTGGGTGCCGAGGTGGTGTCGCATACGGTTGCAGTGGCTCGCCGAGCGGGCCGGATCGAGGAGGAATCGGTAATGAGTGCACGCACCCCCGAGGAGCGCATCCCCAGCCAGTGGGAGGAGATCACAGCAGCCGACCCGGGGCATTCGATGTGGTACGTCGAGCGGTTCCGTGCCATGGAGGCGCAGGGCAAGGACATCGTGGGGGAGGCGCGGCTGGTCGATGCGATGCTCGGCCGCGGCGGTCGGGTACTCGACGCGGGGTGCGGACTGGGCCGTCTCGGCGGCTACTTGCACGATGCCGGTCATGTCGTGGTGGGTGTCGATGTGGATCCGGTGCTCATCTCCGTGGCGGAGGAGGATCACCCCGGTCCGACGTGGCTGGTCGGTGATCTCGCGGAGTTGGATCTGCCGGCCCGTGGGGTGACCGCCGATTTCGAGGTCATCGTCTGTGCGGGCAACGTGATGACCTTCCTGGCGCCGTCGACCCGGGAGGCGGTGCTGACGGGATTCGCCGCTCATCTCGCCCCGACCGGCCGAGTGGTTGTGGGGTTCGGCGCCGACCGGGGCTACGAGTTCTCCCAATTCCTCGCGGATTCGCAGGCGAGCGGTCTCACGGCGGATCTGCTGTTCTCGACGTGGGATCTGCGCCCGTTCAGCGAGGATTCCGACTTTCTGGTGGCGGTGTTGTCGCGCGCGCACTGACCACCCCATCTCGGAGTGCGAGGAGCACGGTGAGGGCAGCGGTTGCGTCGAGCAAGGCTCGGGAGCGGGCCGTGGTGGCCTGGTCGCGGGCAGCGAGCGCGGCGCCGATGGCACCCGATCCGGGTGTGTGCCCGAGTTGTGACATGACCGCGTGGAGAGGTGTGATGCGGTAACCGGCCTTGCGTAGCTGATGCACGACGCGAGCGTCGCGGACCTGCGAAGGGGAGTATCGGCGCGCTCCTGTGGGTGTGTCCCGGTCCGGGACGACGAGTCCCTCTGCGTCCCAGTGCCGCAACGTGGAGGGGCGGAGACCGAGGGCGACGGCGAGTTCACTCACGCTCATCCAGTCGGATGTCTGCACGTCGTCGACAGGCTCGGTCGAGATCAGCTCGGCGGCCTGCTTCGCCAGCGCGAGTTCGGTTCGTTCCGTGTGGAGTCGGGCGTGTGCGGCATCGAGGAGGGCGACCGTTGTCGCGGCCGGGCACGTGTGCACGCTGCGCACGATCCGTTTGGCTTCCACCGGGCCGGCGCCGATGGCGAGTTCCCGATAGGCGAGCGCGGACTGCACATGCACGTCGGTGTAGATCCGGTATCCGGTGGCTGTGCGGGTTGCGGGAGGCAGCACCCCGTCGCGTTCGAGGTTGCGCACGTGCTGCACGGAGCACCCGGCGCGCCGGGCGACATCCACGGTCCGCAGATGACGCGATTGGAGACTTGGCACCGTATTCTCCTACGTTTGCTGGTCGAGGTCTCCACAATCGCTTTAATGAAACGCTGGAAGCTATGACCATGGACGACATCATCGACTTCGTCGAAGGCCTCGGCGACGTTCTGACGCTCAGGCCTGCCCCCGGCGACGGTTCGCCGGAGATCAGCTGGGGTGACGCCTTCTTCTACTACTCACCGGATCGGATCGTTCCCGACAGGACCCAGCCCTTCGCCACCATCGTCACCAAGAACTACCCCGGCGACGAAAGTTCGGGTCTGGACCGCGCGGGTGCGTTCCGGGTGAACATCCGTGCCGGGAAGGAGGCGTTCATCGAGGCAACCGGCCACACGCCGCGAGAGCAGGGCGTCGCCGACGTCGACGCCGGTGCGCCCGACACCGTCATCGCGCATCCCGTCTATGGCTCACTGGCCTGGCTGGCAGTCATCGACCCCGGCTCGCGCACAGGCGAAGTCACGCGGGCGTTGCTGTGCCGTGCGCACGCCCTGGCTCGCTCGCGCTACGAGCGACGATCGGAATCCACTCCACGCTGATGGGGGAAGGCATGCGGAACCGAGGACGACGAATCCTGGTGCCGTCCTCGGTCAAGCGTCATCACATCTGGTAGATCTGGCTGCTGTTCCATCCGACGAGGAGTTCGTCGAGCGTCATGCTCTGGTCGCGGCGTTCTTGCCGTTGGTCGCGTTGTCGGTCGTGGCGGGGGCCGTCACCGTGGTCACCACGATCGCCGGGGATGGTGGGTGCGGCGACTGTCGTCACGGGGTGTTCGGCCGCTGTCGCGATGGTGGTGGCGGCTCCGAGGGGGATGACGGCGATCGCGGCGGCGACGGCGGCCGCGGCGAACCGGTTTCGCAGGGGGATTCGAGGGAGACGGTTCACTGCGCCCGACGGATTCGCCGCGTGCGAAGTCTCGGAGTGGGGAAGTGAGATGTGCATCTCGTAGTGTCCTGTTCGAATGCGTGGGCCCAACGTCCACAGCTACTCGAATGGTGTCTGCGAGGGCCCGGAACGTTACACCCGACAGTCCAGGAATTTTGGTTCCACAGTGAAACCGTCCCGGAGTGGAGATGTTCTCCATGGATGGATTCCCGAGTCCGTACTACCGTCGCAGTGACCGCAGGCGGACACCACGGCGCGTCAGCCGGGAACAGTTGGGGGATAGGAGAAGCAGTGCCTTCCATCGAATCTGGCGGGGCTCGGATCGACTACACCGTGCACGGTGACGGCAGCTCCTCGTCGAGCGTGATGTTGCTGGCGGGTTTCAGAGCCCCCGCCACGTCGTGGCGGTATCAGATCCCGTCGCTGATCGAGGCCGGCCACCGCGTCATCGCTGTGGATCTGCCGGGTCACGGGACGGCTCCGGCCACGCCGCACGGAACGACGATGCAGACACGCGCCGGATTCGTGCACGCGCTCATCGAGGAACTCGACCTGCAGGGTGTGGCAATAGTCGGAGGCTCGATGGGCGCAAACACGATCTCGTCGTACGTCGACTCGTACGGCACGGGGCGGCTTCGCGCCGCGGTTGTGGTCGATCAGACCCCGCGAATGCTCAATACGCCGGAGTGGGCGTACGGGTTCTACGGCTACGACCAGGAGGAGGTCGACACGTTCTTTGCGGACGGGATTCCGGTGCTCTTCGTCGCCGGTTCCGACAGCGAGTACTGGCCGTCAGCACACGCCGTAGCGGCTGCGGCACTCGCACCGAACGGAGCGTCGATCGTCGTTCCGCGCGCGGGCCACGCGACGAACATGGAACGACCACATCCGTTCAGCAAGGCTGTCGCCGAATTTTTCGATTCCGCGTCCTGAGCCCCTAACCGACGCGAGCCCTGAACCGACGCGAGTGCTGCCGAAGTCGCCTCCGGTCAGTCGACGGACCGCACGACGACCGTGTTGCCGCTCTCCGCGGCCTCCCGCGCCGYCGCCAACACCGCGATGGTGCCGAGCGCGGTGCGGGCAGGCACCGGTTGTGTGCCGCTGCCGGCAACGGCGGCCGCGAATTCCGTGTAGTAGTCCTGATACGCACCCCGCTGCGACGGAACCGTTTCCGCGCCATCCGCTGTGTGGAGGACGCCCCACCGTTCCCGTCGTTCGTAACCCCATCCGGTGGGATCGTCAACGGGCCGCGCCCCCGCGAAGAGAGCCTGTGCC
>NZ_JBFUGT010000108.1:0-20388 GCF_056402775.1 Rhodococcus sp. P3_B8 | reverse complement strand
GACCGTGGCGGGCCTACGCGCTGTTCCACCTGTGGACGGAGGAAGCCTATTAGTCCTTGGCCTTTGCCAGCGCCGACGGCCACCAGATCTTCTTGCCGATGTCGTGGGAGAGCGCCGGGACGAGGATGCTGCGCACGATGATCGTGTCGAGCAGCACGCCGAACGCGACGGCGAAGCCGACCTCGGCGAGGAACACCAGGGGCAGCACACCCAGCACCGCGAACGTCGCGGCGAGCACGACACCGGCCGACGTGATGACGCCACCGGTCACCGCCAGCCCCCGCAGCACACCGGATTTGGTGCCGTGTTCCTCGGTTTCCTCGCGGACCCGGGTCATCAGGAAGATGTTGTAATCGATGCCGAGCGCCACGAGGAACACGAACGCGAACAGGGGAAACGCCGGATCTGCGTTCGCGAAATGGAAGACGTGGGTGAAGAAGAGTCCGCACACCCCGAGGGTGGCTGCGAACGACAGGACCACGGTGGCGATGAGGATGATGGGCGTGAGCAGGGCGCGGAGCAGGAGGGCCAGCACAACGAAGATGACGACGAGAACGATCGGGATGATCAGGTTCCGGTCGTGCACCGACGCCGTCTGCACGTCGAGCGTCGTTGCCGTGCTGCCGCCGACGAGAGCATCGGCACCGGGTACGGCGTGCGCCGCGTCGCGCAGTCGCTTCACCGTCTCGAGGGCTTCCGGGGAATCGTACGAGTCGGCGAGCGTCACGTTGACGACCATGCGCCCGTCGATCGGTGCGGCCGTGAGGAAGTCGGGTGCGCACCCCTGCCCGGCGGCCGAGGCCACCGCGGCCGGGTTGGACTTGACGAGTGCAGACAGCTTCTCGACATCGACCTGCGGGCACACCGCGCCGGGATCCGTCGACACCCCGTCCACACCGCTCACGGCCGCGATGACCGCCTCCGTCTGATCGGCATTGGTGACGATGACGGCGGGCGCGCCGGCGCCCGGATCGAACTTGGAGTCGTACAACTCCTGACCGACGACGGCGTCGGGCCGGTTGGTGAAGTTCTCCGACGACGACAGTCCGTCCGTCTTCAGACTGCCGATGCCGACCAGGAACAGCACGGCCAGCAGCACCGTCGTACCGATCCAGAGGGGACGGTCCTTGCTCCCGACCTGGGCGGCGATCCTGCCCCACAGACCGTGCGTGGTGAGGTCTGCGGCCTCGTCCACCCTCGGTTTCCGCGGCCAGAACACCCACCGCCCCGCCGCGGACAGCGCGACGGGCAGGAACGTCATCATCACGAGGTACGTGCACGCGATGCCGATCGCGGCGACCGGCCCGAGACTCTTGTTGGAGTTCAGTTCGGAGAACATCAGGCACAGCAGACCGAGGATGACGGTGACCGCCGACGCCGTGATGGCGGGGGCGGATTCCTTCCACGCCTTGATCATGGCGTCGAACCGGCTGGGATAGAAGTGCAGTTCTTCCCGATATCGGGAGATCAGGAGGAGCGCATAGTCGGTGCCCGCACCGATCACGAGGACGAACAGGATGCCCTGACTCTGTCCGGTGAGGGTGAGCACCTCCGCCTTGGCGAGGAAGTAGATGACCATCGACGCCAGGCCGAGCGCGAGGAGCGCCGAGAAGAGCGGGAAGAACCACAGCACCGGGGAGCGGTAGACCACCAGCAGGATCAGGACGACCACGAGCAGCGCGGCGCCCAGCAGTGCACCGTCGAGTCCGGCGAACGCGTCGATGAACGCCACCAGCAGGCCACCGGGACCGGCAGGAAGCACCTCGAGCCCGGCGGCCGCGTTCTTCGCGGCGGTGAGGACGTTCTCCTCGGTGGCGGCGAGCACATCGCCGGCGACCGCCGTGCCGTCCTCCTTCGCGACGAGGGGAACGAAGATCGATGCCGTGGTGCCGTCCTGGGAGAACTGTGTCTGGGCCATGCCTTCGGCGTCGACTCCGTCGACTGCCGCGATGGCGTCACGCGCCTGGGCGACGGCGGCCTTGTCCTGCTCGGTGAGCGGGGAGTCGCTGTGGAACAGCACGAATCCGGGGATGGTTTCGACGGTGAGGAACTTGGACGATTCGTTGGTGACGATCGTCGATTCGGCGGAACTCGACAGGTAGGCGGCGTTGTCGTTCTTCTGGACCTCGGTGAGCTTTCCCTGGAAGGAACCCCCGAATCCACCCGCGAAGAACGCGATGATGGCGATGGCCACGATGGTGAACGCAGGCCAGCGGAATCTGCGCGGCGTCTCGCCGCTGGTGCTCGAGTCCGTCGAATCCAACTTCGTCATGGGTTCTCCTTCGCCGCCCCCGCCAGCAGTGCGTCCCAGTACACCATGTCGAGCGCACCCGCGACACCGGAAATCCGCGCGGGTCAGGCCTCGTCGGAGGTTTCGGCGTAGCAGTCCCGCACCGCCACATCCATCGGGAACCGCACCCGCGTCTCGCCGAACAGCAACCGGGTGGCTACCTCGACTGCGCCCAGAACGTGCCGCGTCGCCGAGTCGGGGTCCCGGGTATGCACCATCACCTCGTCGTGCTGGAAGAAGACGAGTTCGCTGTCCGGGTCGTCGGCCAGCCGGCGCCGCAGGTCCGCGAGCACGCACAGTGCCCACTCGGCTGCCGTGGCCTGTACCACGAAGTTTCGGGTGAACCGGCCGCGTGACCGGGCGTCGCCGTGCGACCAGAAATCGGGCGACGGGGGTGGGCACGCCCGGCCGAGCCACGAGTGCACGACCTCGCCGCGTTCACCGGCACGGGCCGCCCTTTCCACATATTCGACGGCGACGGGAAAGCGGGTGCGCAGCAGGGTGAGCAGCGAACGGGCCTCGCCCGCGGTGGCGCCGTACAGAACACCGAGGATCGCGACCTTGGCCTTGCCGCGGTCGCCGTCGAACGTCTCCGCCGCGACCGGTGCATACAGGTCGTCGGCGCCCGCCGCGGCGACCATGCGGGCGTCACCCGACATGGCGGCCAGGATGCGGGGTTCGAGTTGGCCGGCGTCGGCGATGACGAACGTATGACCCGGGTCGGCGATCACGCTCGACCGCAGCGGTTTCGGAATCTGCAGTGCGCCGCCGCCCCGGCTCGCCCAGCGGCCGGACACCACGCCGCCGGGAACGTAGACGGGCCGGAACCGGTCGTCGTGGACCCAACTGTCCAGCCACTGCCAGCCGTTCGTGCTGAACAGCTTGGACAGATCGCGGTGGCGCAGCAGCAGCGGCACGGCGGGATGATCGACCTCGCGGAGCAGGTGTTTGCGGGTCGACGCGAGTTCGATGCCCTCACGGCGAAACGCGTCGACCACCTCGACGTGGGACGCCGGGTTGATGCGACGGCCGAACGCCGACCCGATCTCCACGGTCACGTCCTGGATGCGCTGAGGCAGGTCGTACCCGGCAGGCCGCGGCCCGAGCGCCGCCTCGAGGAAGGCGCGATGGGTACGGGTGGAGAACGGCAGGCCGTCGACACTCATCTCCGCGGCGGCCAGCGCGCCCGCGGACTCGGCCGCCACCAGCAGGTCGAGCCGTGCATCGTCACCGATCGTCTTCCGCTGTTCCGCGAAGTCCGCCACCACTTGCGCCGGATCCGTGGTGGGTGCGGTCTCGAACAGTCCGGGGCGTTCGTCGACGGGTTCGTCCGGCGGCGGCGCGGGAACACCGTCGCGCATGCTGAGGATGGCGTGGGTGAGCGCGAGGTCCTGGCAGCGCTGCACCCGCACCCCCGCCTTCAGCAGCGCCGGATAGACGGCCGCGGTACTCGTCCAGACCCAGCGGGGGTGTTCGGTCGCCTCGATGTCGCGGACCGCGGCCACGGCGTCGGAGTGTCGACGTGGGGACTCGACCGGAACGCCCGTGGGATCGGTGCGAACGGTCGTCGCGCCACCGTCGGCATCGGGAACCAGGACCATTCTCACGGGCCCAGTCTGCTCTGCGTCACCGACAGTCGATAATCCGCCGCCGGACGAGGGCAAATCCGCAGGTCGGCACTACACTGAACGCAGACGCTTCTCGCCGGAAGGAGGGGCATCCGATGGCAACCATCGAAGAGTTCGAGCAGACGGTGACCGACAAGGTGATCGCCGGACTGCACGACAAGTTCGCCGACTACGAGCGCCGCGGAGTCGGACTCGCCGAACTCGGCGACCCCGATCGGTTCGTCGAACGGATCCTGGCGGCAGTGCCCGCCCCGCATCCCTGGTACGAACAGTTCGGCGCGGCCTGGTCGTCCGCGCCCGCGTGACTCACGCCCCGGCTGCGTCCACCGGTTCGGGTTCGGTCTGCGCCTTGTGGCGGCGATGCAAGCCCTTGCGGTCGTAGAACCGGGTGATGACGGCACCGAAGACGAGGCCGATGAGGAGGCCGGCGAGGGTCATCCACACGGCGTGGATGAGCCCCGCGTCGCCCGCCGCCCCGAAGAACATGATGGCGCGCACCCCGATGTAGATCTGGTGCATCGGTTCGAACTCACCGAGCCAGGTGTACAGGCGCGGCGCCGCCTCGAGCGGGATCGTGCCGCCCGACGAAGGCAGCGCCAGGACGACGAACACCAGCAGGTTGATGAGCAGGCCCAGGTTGCCGAACGCGGCCATCACGGACATCGCCGTGATCCCGACCGCGGCGATCGCGAAGGCGCCGTATTCCCACAGGGCGAGCGGGTCGGTGATCGGCAGGCCGAGGGCGGAGCTGATCCACAGGTACAGACCCGACACGATCATCGCCAGCACAACCATCACCGCCCACTTGATGAGCAGGGTGTTGAACCGTGAGATCGGGACCGCCTCGTTGTGGAGGTACAGCGGCCCCACCTCGGTCGGAGTGAACCCGAGCATGCCGTCGATGAGGGTGCTCGCGATGGTCGCACCGGTGAAACCGGCCAGGACGATCAGGAGCGCGTAGTAGAACGCCGCCAAGCCGAAACCGGTGCCGTCGGGCAGCGGGTTGTGGGCCACGACCCGCACGTCGATGGGGTCGTCGAGGACGAGCCGGCTGGCGCCCGACAGCTGGAGGTCGGGGGCTGTCGCCTGGAGTTGCTGCGTCACCTGGGTGGTGAGCTGCTCGCCCATCGTCTGATTGGCCTTGTCCAACGCCATCTCCCCGATGTTCTGGACGAGGTTCGCGCTGATCGTGCCGGCGCGGGGGTTCGTGTAGATCGTGATCACCGGACGTTCGACGTCTCCGGGAATCACGCCGGCCTGGGCGAGGATGAAGGTGCGCTTCGTGAAGTCGCTCGGTATGACGATCGCACCGTAGATTTCCCCGTTGTCCAGTGCGGACTGGGCCTGCGCGATCCCGATCTGCCGAAGTTCGACCTTGTTCGGATCGACACCCTCGACGAGCCCGGCGGTGATCTGGTCGCCGAAATTCTGCTGCTGCGGCGGGTTGGAATTGGGCGTGGTGTCGCCCTCGTCCTGATTGACGAGCGCGATGGGGAAGTGGTTGAGGTGTGTGGTGGGGTTGAGCATCCCACCCATGTACAGCGCGGCCAGCAGGGACATGACGACGGAGACGAGGAGCAGGGGAGCGATCCAGAACCGTGGTGTCCGGAGCACGCTCATCCTGCCTGCACCGCTGGTTTCGTGAGCCATGTCCCCTCGCATCCTCCCGTGTCCGGGCCGACCCTGGGATCGACCAGCCGGATCAAGAGTAGGTGGTGGGACCGCTCAGCGTGCTGCCGTCACCTCGAACCAGGCGTCGAGTGTCGGCTCGCCGACGAGGTCCACGAGATCCACCTGCACACCGTCCGCCCGCCATCGTTCGACCAGCGCCATCACGCGCACGGAGTCCATCCCCTCGTCGAGGAGGTTCGCGGAATCGTCGATCTCGGCGACCGGGACGTCGAGCACGTCGGCTACGTCGGCGCGGATTCGGTCGCGGGTCGGAACTGTGCTGGGAGCGGAACTCACTATCATCCTCCGGTGCGTCGGTCGAACCACGGCCCGTTGAGCCGGTTCGACGACATGGGGTAGGTTGCTGGGTTAGTGAAGCCTAAGCATAGTTGCTCTCCGCGCGAACGGCGAAACGGAGAGCTGTTGCAACCGAATGTGAATGGATGACAATGGCTGGATTATCGCGATACGCAATCGACTTGACGCCTCTACGGACGAGTCGCGAGTTCCGATACATCTTCATTGCCCGCACGATCTCCATCTTCGGTCTGGGTCTGCTGCTGGTGGCGGTGCCGCTGCAGGTGTACGACATGACGAATTCCACACTGGCAGTGGGCGCGGCGAGCATCGTCGTGGGCTCCTCGGTGTTCATCGGCACCCTGTTCGGCGGCGTGATCGCCGACAGGTACGACCGCAGGCCGGTCATCTCCCTCGCCCGTGCCGCAGCGGGCCTGGCCTTCGCGATCCTCGCGGTCAACGCGTTCCTCCCCACACCCCAGTTGTGGATCATCTACCTGTGTGGCGTGATCGAGGGCCTTGCCGGTGGCATCTCCGCGACCGCGCTGATGGCGGTGATCCCGTCGCTGCTCCCCAAGGACAAGATGGCCGCCGCCGGTGCCCTGATGACCGTGATGGCCGACCTCGGCACGGTCGCGTCGCCTGCCATCGGCGGTGTGATCATCGCGGCGACATCCGTGGGCACCAACTACGTTCTGGCCGCGGTGTCCTCGGGAATCACCGCGTACTGCATCGCCAGGCTGCCCTCGCTGCCGCCGCCGGTCAAGAACACCGAGAGTCCGTTGCGGTCGATCGCCAGCGGCTTCACCTATGCCGCCAAGGACTCCGTGGTCGGCGGTACGCTGCTGGTCGGGTTCTGCGCCATGATGCTGACCGGCTGGAACGTGCTGCTGCCCGCCTACGCGAGCCAGGTTCTCCATGCCGGACCGGCGGCCACCGGACTGCTCTACAGCGCCCCCGCCGTCGGCGCCCTTACCGGATCACTCACGAGTGGCTGGACGGGAACTGCTCGTCGCGGTGGCCTGATCGTGTTCCTCGCGGCCGTGATCGCATCGGCCGGGCTGATCGGCGCCGGCGCCGTCCCGATGATCGCGGTCACGTTCCTCGGGCTCGCCGCACACGGATTCGGCCGCGTCCTCGGTGACATCCTCCGGTACGCGGTCATCCAGACCGAGACGCCCGAGGAATACCGCGGACGCGTCGCCGGTGTGTGGGGCGCCCAGATCTCCACGGGCTCGGCTGCCGGAGCGCTCGTCGCCGGCGCCGTCGGCGCCGCGGTGGGTCCGCGTGAGGCGTTCCTCCTCTACGGGGCGGGCGGCATCGTGGTGCTTGCGGTTCTCGCACTGACCTTGAAGGGGTTGCGCACGTACAGCAGTGCCGCTGCCGAGGAGGACGACCTCTCGGCAGCGGCACAGTGACGCGTTCAGGTGGGAACTAGCTGGCCTGAGCGTTGTTCGCGGCCTGCGACAGCTGCGGGAGCAGCTTGTCCAGCAGCCACGGCATGCTGAGCACGTTCGGCGAGCTCGACGCGAACACCAGCGGCGGATCGGTCAGACCCACGTAGGAGTTGTCGCGCACGGCCTTCATCCCGGCGAACAGCGGGTTCGACTGGACCTCGTTCTGCAGCTCGGGCGACAGGTACCACGCGAGCAGCACGTCCGGGTTGTACGTCGGCAGCAGTTCCAGGCTGACGGGAGCCGCGAACTTGGTCTGGTCACTGCTCTCGCGCAACTGCTGGGCGAGCGGGTCGACCGTGAAACCGAGGCTGGCCAGCATCTTCAGGCGAGGATCGGTGTCGAAGTAGAAGTTGTACGATCCCGGCTCGGTGCCGCTCCCGAATGCCACCGTCTTCCCGGCGAACTCGGGGTGCTGCGACTTCGCCTGCGCGAGGGTGTCCTGAGTCCGGGTCACCAGTGTCTCGGCCTGTGCCGACCGGCCGAGGGCCTTGCCGACGGTGGTGATCTGGTCTTCCCAGCTGGTGGCCCAGCGACGCTCCGGGTACGCCACGGTGGGGGCGATGGCCGACAGCTTGTCGTACTGCTCCTGGTTCACGCCCGAGTGCACGGCCAGGATCACGTCGGGGGCGAGTGCTGCGATCTGCTCGTACGGCATCTCCTTGCTCGACGCCGTCAGCAACGTGGGTTCCGCGTTCGGGTCGAGCTCTTCGAGCTTCGCCCGCGACCACGGCAGCAGGCCGTCGTCGGTTCCCGTGTCCGACTTCATGTTCTGCACGGCGACGGGCACGACGCCGAGCGACAGTGCCGCGTCCTCGCTGCCCCAGCCGATCGTGACGACGCGTTCCGGTGCCTCCGTGATCTCGGCGGTACCGAGCGCCGACGGAATCGACACGGGGAAGGCCGACGCGTCGGCCTGTCCGGTGGCGGATCCCGCCGCGTCGGTCGAGTCGGAAGTCGACTYGCTGCAGGCACCCGCGAACAGCGCGGTTGCCGCCATCATCACGATTCCGGCTCTACGCCAGTATCTTCCGGACGTTTTCATCGATCTCCCTGTTCTGTGTTGGTGGGGTTCATGTGCGAGCCGAACGAGGCGAGGGCCTCGTTCACGACGGAGCCGACTTCGCCGATCCAGCGGGGCTGGGTCATGTCCTTGTGCTCGCAGTCGAGGTCGTGGTTGACGATGGTGCCGGTCAGGTAGGGCCGCCACAAGTCGTACGTCGCCGCGGTCGCAGGATTCCTGGCCGCAGTGAAGAAGAGCATGTCGGAGTCCACGACGATCTGTGAGGGTTCGGATTCGAGGCGCACGGCGTTCGCGAAGTTGTCGATCATCGCGGCCGGTGTGTGCTCGTTGATCCCGGCGAGCGCACTGCCCTCGCCGCGCAGGATGTCGATCACCTGCTGCCGGTCGAGTCCGTCCTCCAGGAGCGGTTCCGGGTCGTAGCCGACCATGTAGAGCAGCGCGGCGAGCGCGTCCTGCTCCGTCGGCATCGAGGCCCACGCGTCCGACGGGAAGGAGTCGAGCATGACGAGCATGCCGAGTTCCTCACCCTGGTTCTGCAGTGCACCGGCGATGGCGTGCGCGACGACGCCGCCCAGCGACCATCCGAGGAGGTGGTAGGGGCCCTTCGGCTGCACGGTCCGCATGTGCTCGATGTATTCGGCGGCCATGTCCTCGAGCGTTTCCGGCGGCCGCTTGGACGTCGACAGGTTGGAGGCCTGCACGCCGTACAGCGGGTAGTCGTCGTCGATGTGCCGCAACAGGCCCGAGTAACCCCAGCTGATTCCGCCGGCGGGGTGGAAGCAGAACACCGGTGGCTTGGACCCCTCGGTGCGGAACGGCAGGAGGACGGCCAGCGCGTCGGCGTCGTGATCGTCGTCGAGACGGCCCGCCAGCTGGGCCACGGTCGGCGCCGCGAACAGCGAGGCCACCGTCGCGGTCACGGACAGCCGCTTCGAGATCGCACTCATCAATCCGGCCGCCATCAGCGAGTGGCCGCCGAGGTCGAAGAAGCTGTCGTCGATGCCGACCCGCTCGATACCGAGAGCCTCGGCGAACAACTGGCACAGCACCTCTTCGCGCGCCGTGCGCGGACCCCGCTCGGACACCTGCAGTGACAGGTGCGGAACGGGAAGCGACGACTGGTCGAGCTTGCCGTTGGGGAGGGTGGGGAACTCGTCGACGGCGATGAACGCGGCCGGGATCATGTAGTCCGGCAGCCTGCTGGCGGCGCGGCGGTGCAACTGGTCGGGGTCGATCCGGCGGCCCGGCACCGACGTGGCGTACGCGACGAGCCGCTGATCGCCCGGGCGGTCCTCGCGGACCACGACGACGATGTGCTCGACGTCCGGGTCACCGGACAGCACGGCCTCGATCTCGTTGAGTTCGATGCGGAATCCGCGCACCTTGACCTGCGAGTCGGCGCGGCCGGTGAAGTAGATCTGACCGTCCCTGCCCCACCACACCACATCCGACGTCCGATACATGCGCCTGCCCGGCTCCGCGAACGGGTCGGCGATGAAACGTTCCGCCGTCTTGGGGCTCTGATTGCGGTATCCCCGGGTGACGCTGTCGCCCGCGAGATACAGCTCGCCGGACACGCCCGGAGGCACCGGCCGCAGCGCGTGGTCCAGGACGTACGCGTGCTTGCCGGGATCGACGACGCCGATGGGGACCGGACCTTCGTGTCCCGGTTCGACGAGGGCCAGGGTGGCGTTGACCGTGCACTCGGTGGGTCCGTACGCGTTGAACAACCGGCGTCCGGGTGCGTACCGCTCGATCAGCTGGGGTGTGAGCTTCTCGGCGCCGAGCATCAGGTCGACGCCGTCCGGGATGGGATGCTCCGGCGGGAACGCGGCGGCGAAAGACGGTGGTACGCCGACGAAGTTCACGTCGTGTTCGTTGATGACGCGGGCGAGCGGCTCACCGGGGATGCGGTCGGCGTCCGTCGCGACCACCAGCGTTCCGCCCGAGAGCACACCCCACATGATCTGCCAGAACGCGAGGTCGAAGCTGATGGACGAGAAGTGGAGCGCCCGAGTGGTGTGGTCCATGCCGATCACGTCCGACTGCAGCGACAGCAGATCCGCGATGCCCAGGTGGGGGACGACGACGCCCTTCGGCACCCCCGTCGATCCGGACGTGTAGACGAGATACGCGGCGTCGTTGAGTTGCAGTGGCCTGCTCCGCTCGGCGTCCGTGGGGGCGGTGACCGGCTGGGTGTCGATCAGGGCCTGCAGGTCCGGATCGTCCAGGTCGAGAATGGGCACGTCGGTGCCCAGCGGGGTGCGGTCGGGCACGCCGACGGAGGACGTGAGGATCGCGACCGGTGCGCCGTCGGCGAGCATGTGCGCGATCCGGTCGGCCGGGTACGTGGGGTCGACGGGAAGGTACGCGGCACCGCTCTTCAGCACGGCGAGAACACTGATGATCAGCTCGGCGGAGCGGTCGAGTGCGAGCGCGACCACGTCACCGGGGCCGGCGCCACGCGAGATCAGCAGATGGGCAATCCGGTTCGCCCGTTCGTCGAGCTGCCGGTAGGTGAGGGAGACCGCGGGCCGCACGCTCGCACCGACGGCGAGGGCCTCGGCGTCGGGTGTCTGCGCCACCTGCGCCGAGAAGTACTCGTCGAACGTGCGGGCCGGGATGGAGTGCTCCGTGTGGGACCATTCGCCGAGCACCCGGCCCCGCTCCCGCGGGGTCAGGATGTCGAGCTGGGCGATCCGCTGCTCGTGGTTGTCGACGAGCCGCTCGATCACCACGGCGAGGCGGTCCGCGAAGGATTCGACGGTCGCGGCATCGAAGAGTTCGGTGGAGTACTCGAACGTCACGTCGACCCCGCCGCTGTCCGGACGTTCCTGGAAGCGCAGCGCCAGATCGAATTTCGCGGACGTCGCGTCGAGCATCCGCACCGAGGCGGTGGTCCCGGCGAATCGCTCCGCCGCACCGTCCTGCTTCCAGTGCGACAGCATGACCTGGAACAGGGGATGGCGGGCCGACGACCGTGGGGGATTGACGAGTTCCACGATCCGGTTGAACGGCACGTCGGCGTGGTCGACGGCGTCGAGGTCGACGGCCCTGACCCGGTCCAGCAGTTCGTCGAACGTCGGGTCGCCCGACACGTCGGTCCGCAGGACCACCGTGTTGATGAAGCAGCCCACCATGTCGTCGAGGTCGGGGTGACTGCGACCGGCGACGGGCACGCCGAGGGCGATGTCCTCGCCGGCGCCCAGCCTTTCGAGCAGCACGGCCACGGCGGCGTGGACGATCATGAAGAAGCTCGCGCGGCGCTCGGCGGCGAGCGACTCGACGGCCGCGTGCAGCGACGGCGACAACGTGCGGTGGACGCTCGCGCCGCGGTTGGTGGGCAGGGCGGGTCGGGGGCGGTCGGTGCGCCAGCCCAGTTCGAGCGGCAGACCGGCGAGTTGCTCACGCCAGTAGTCGAGTTGGCCGGTCAGCAGCGGGGTCGCGTCGTCGCCGGCGCCTATGCGTTCGCGTTGCCACACGGCGACGTCCGGGTACTGCAACGGCAGCGGCGTGAACTCCGGTGCCCGTCCGGCGCGGCGGGCGTTGTACGCGAAGGCGAGATCGCCCAGCAGTTTCGACTGCGACCACTCGTCGCCGATGATGTGGTGCATCAACAGGACCAGTGTGTGCTGCGGTTCGTACAGCACCGCGCGCAGCGGCGGCTGGTCGGTGAGCCCGAGACCCACCGTCGTCATCGCCGCGATATGTCCCTCGATGTTGCCGACGTTGTCGACTCGTTCGAGCCGAACCTTCGCATCTCCGGCGGGAAGCACGACCTGGTGGGGCACCGAGTCGACGAGGGGGAACACCGTCCGCAACGACTGATGCCGGGTCACGACGTCCGCGAGCGCCGCGGACAGGGCGTCGGGTTCGAGGCCTTCCCCGAAATCGACGGCCAGTGCCAGCAGGTACGTTCCACCGCCTGCGGCGCTGTCGAGGAACCACAGGCGTTCCTGCGCGGGTGACAACGGCACCGGCGTGCCCTCGGGGAGGTCCCGCGGGGACGGCCTGCTCGCCGGTACCTGCTCGCCGGCGTCCTCCAGTTGCGCGGCCACAGCGGCCACGGTGGGATTCTCGAAGACCGTGGCAACCCGCAGTGGCACACCCAGTTCCGCGGTGATTGCGGACACGAGAGCGGCGGCGAGGAGGGAGTTCCCGCCGAGTGCGAAGAAGTCGTCGTGGACACCGACCTGCTCGGCGCCGAGCACCGAGGTGAACAGGGGGAGGATCCGGGCTTCGGTGTCGGTCCGCGGTGTGTCGCCGGCCTGTCCGAGCCAACGGGGGGCGGGCAGCGCGTCCTTGTCGACCTTGCCGTTGTGGGTCAACGGCAAGCGGTCGAGCATCACCAGTGCGGACGGCGTCATGTACCCGGGGAGGGAGCGGACCAGGTGCGCCCGCACCTGCTCCTCGACGGCGTCGTGCTCGCCGCCCGGCCGGGGAACGACGTATCCGACGATGCGCTGGTCGCCGCCGGCCTGCTCGTGCACCGTGGCCACCGCCGCCTGCACGTCGGGCACTGCGGTCATCGCGGCGCCGATCTCGCCGAGTTCGACACGATAACCGCGCAATTGGATCTGGTCGTCGATCCGGCCGTGGTAGTGGAGCGCGCCGGTCGCGTCGTACCGTGCGAGGTCGCCGGTGCGGTACATCCGCGTCCCGCCGGGCGCGAACGGGTCGGCGACGAACCGTCCCGACGTCAGGCCGGGACGTCCGACGTAGCCCGGGGACAGTCCGGGACCGGACACGTAGATCTCGCCGGTCACGCCGGGCGGCACCGGACGCAGCCCCGGCCCGAGGACGTACGTGCGGAGGTCGCCGAGCGGAACCCCGATGTCCACCACGTCGGCGGCGGTGACCTTCGTGGCGGTGACGTGCACGGTGGTCTCGGTGATCCCGTACATGTTGACCAGTTCGGTTCCCGCATCCGGACCGGTCGCGGCGAACCAGGCGCGCAGGACGGCGGGGTCGAGAGCCTCACCGCCGAACACGACGTACCGCAGTCGCAGCCGGTCGAACGAGTCCGCGCGGACGAGGGCGTCGACGAGATGCCCGAACGCGGACGGCGTCTGGTTCAGCACCGTGACACCCTCGTCGACGAGGAGCGCGGCGAGGTCGGCCGGTGACGTGAGGGTGGCCTCGTCGACTGTGACGAGGCGGCCGCCGTGCAGCAGTGCACCCCAGATCTCCCAGACGGAGAAGTCGAACGCGTACGAGTGCAGCAGGGGCCAGCAGTCGTCCTCGGTGAACGTGAACCATTCGCGGGACACGTCGAACAGCCGCATCACGTTACGGTGCGGAATCGGAACGCCCTTGGGGACGCCGGTGGATCCGGACGTGTAGATGATGTACGCGATGTCGTCCGCCTGCACGGCGTTCTCGAGTTCGCCGGACTCGGACTGTGCCGAGTCCTCCTCGACTCGCGGGAGGTCGCCGAGCAGGTCGGCGGATCCGATTCCCAGCGACGGCTGCGCGTCCCGCAGGATGAACCGCGCGCGTTCGGCCGGGGAGGACGGATCGATCGGCAGGTAGGTCGCGCCGCTGCGGAGAATCGCGAGGACGGCGACGATCAGATCGGTGCCGCGGGGGAGGCTGACGGCCACGACCGTGCCGCGGCCGGCGCCGGCCGTCCTCAGTTGCCGGGCCAGGGCGGCGCTGCGACTCGAGAGTTCCCGGTACGACAGATCGTTCACCGCGACGCGGTCCGGGTGGGTGCGCGCCTGGGCGAGGAAGGCGGAGACGATGCTGTCCGGAAGCGCCGCTGCCGTGCCGGTGGTCCGGTCGAGGCCGGCCGCCGACCGCCACAGGTCCAGTTCGTCCGGAGCGCAGACGTCGACCACGGAGACGGGTTCTGCTGCCACGGAGATGGTTCGGAGGTAGTGCGCGAATCGGTGTGCGTGGTCCCGGATCTCGTCGTCCGTGTAGACCTCGGGATTTCCGGCCCATTCGAGGGTGAGCTCGTCCCCGGCGCCCGAGACGGAGATGACCACGTCCTCCACCGGACCGGCGGCGAGCTGATGCACCGTGCCGACGGTGGGACCGAAAGCGATTCTGGCGGCGAACGGTTTGACGTTCACCACCGCTCCGCCGGTGGCGCGGCTGCCTGCGTCCCGGACGCGCTGGAACGGACGCGTCTCGGACAGTGCGGCGGCCACTCTGCCGATCACGTCGGCGAACGTCGGTCGTGCGTCGAGCGGAATGCGGAGCGGCACAATGTTCGTGGCCGTCACTGGCGACGTCAGCTCGATCCCGTTGCGGGCGAGCACCGGCACCCGGAGCGTCACCTCCTCCGCTCCCGTGTGGGCGCCGAGGTAGGCGGCCGCGGCCGCATAGACCGCTTCCGCCCACGTGGTCGCCTGCGCGGTGGCCGCCTCGCGCAGGCTTCCCGCGACGTCGGGGTCGATCGGGATCGTGTACCGATGGGGATCGGGGACGGGCCTGCGCACGGTGTCGCTGAATCCGACCGGACGCGAGGCCGACTGCGGCGCGTTGTCCGGGGCCGCGGCATCGAATTCCTGTGCCGCCTGGACGTGCGCCCGCAGCGGCGGGAATTTGGCCGGCCGGGGTTCGGTGCCCGCGAGCCGGGCCGCGTACAGCGCCGCGACGCGGCGGGTGAGCAGCGAATATCCGTAGGCGTCGAGCAATGCGTGCGGGGCGCGGAGGTACCAGAGCACACCGGAGTCGGTCGTGATCAGTGCCGTCCGCACGAGGGGAGCGGAGTTGAGGTCGAGCGGTCGGCGCACGTCCTCGCGCATCCACTCGAGGGCAGCGGCCCGGTCGCGTTGGAGACGTTCGAGTTCGGGGGCGTTGCGACGGTCGTGCACCTGGACGACGTCGGCCGAATCGGCACCGGGTTCGGCCCCGAAGCGGACTGAGAGCACCTCGGCCTCCTCGATCACCGTGCGTACCGCCGCGGCGAGAGCGTCGATGTCGACGGGGGCGGCGACCTCCACGTACTCGGCCGTGGTGAATGCCGATCGGGTCGGGTCGAGATGGTGCCCGGCCCACAGCTCGCGCTGGGCGGCGGTCAAGCAGACGTCGGCCGTGTCCTCCCCGGTCTGCGGGGTGGACGGCGACGATATCGAAAGGGACATCTAACAGGCACTCCTGATGCTTTCGGCTTTCGGGCGTGGGGATTCCGGGCTTTCAGCTACTCAGCGTGTCAGGTTAGCCTAACCACATTGATTGTGGTCATCCGACTGCCGAGCACACCCGGCGCAGCTTCGGAACGAAGCGCTGCGCCGGAGTGTGGGCTTCGGGTACTCAGCCGACTTCGAGCGGGGAGAACGCGGAGACCAGCGCATCCGTGGTGGTCACCGAACCGCAGCGCTTCGCCGCATAGGTGAGCGCCATGAGGTGCTCGTCACGGCTGAAATCCGCGGTCGCGTCGGAGACCAGGAACGGCTGCACGTCCGACATGAACGCCTCGGCGGCACTCAGCATGCAGCCCATATGCGCGTAGACGCCCGTCACGATCAGCTGGTCGCGGCCGTGGTGGCCGAGCAACTGCCGGAGGTCGGTGCGCTGGAAGGCCGAGTACCGCCATTTGGTCACCTGGATGTCGCCCTCGCGGGGGGCGAGCGGCTCGACCACCTCGGTGTCCCGGCCCGACGTCAATCCGGGGCCCCAGAAGTCGGCGAGGATGCCGCGGCGCGACGGGTGCTGGTCGCCCGGCTGCATCGTGTAGATCACGGGAATCCCGGCTTCCGAGCACAGTTCGCGAATCCGGACCATGTTCGCCATCGCAGTCGACATCGGCTCCGCACGCACGTCGTACGCGTCGATGAAGTAGTTCTGCATGTCGTGGACCAGCAGTGCGGAACGCCGGGGGTCGAGGCGCCAGGACACCTTCGATTCGGGGACCTCGTGGATCGCCGGGATCGTGTAGGTCGAAATGGGCGGGATGGCCATATGGTTCCTCACTGTCGGTCTTGTCGACGTCTGGGCGTATGCCGCACGAATTTCGGTGAACGACAGCGCTCCGCTCCACCGCTCGCGCGTTCGGTTAGGCTAGCCTTTGCTACCAGGCTCTGCAATCGCCAGGTGTGTGGGTGCGCGGCGCACAGTAAGGTGACTGAGCGGTGGGGGCCGGGCACGGGCCTCCCGTGCCGGAGCCGCTGACCAGGAGAGACTGTTGACCACGCTGCTGTTACTGCTGCTGATCGTCGTCGTGATCGTGGGCATCGTGCTGATCCTGCGGAATCGGACCGGGAAGAAGACCACTCCTGCTGCCAGGGTCGATCCGCTCGCCGACTACCCGGAGGTCTACGACCCGTACAAGATCGGAGTCGGCGACATCATCACGTACGCCGGAATCGATCACGTCGTGCGCGGCACCATCACCCTCGACGAAGAGGGATACATCTGGCACGAACACCTCCTCGACGGGTCCACCGGTCAGCGATGGCTGACCGTCGAGAACGACGAGGGCAACCTCGACATGACGCTGTGGATGCGCCGCGAGGGCACGGGGCTCGAACCGAACGGTGACGTGATCCTCGACGACAGGGTGCACCGGCAGATCGAGCGCGGCACCGCCTCGTTCACCGCGGAAGGCACCACCGGAACCGCACCCCAGGGCATCGTCGACTACGCCGACTACGAGACGGCCGACAAGACCGGCCTGCTGTCCTTCGAGCGCTGGGCGCGGACGCAGTCGTGGGAGGTCTCCACGGGCCGCGCCGTCACGCGGGGYGAACTCACCGTGATCCACTCCGGTCCGCCGCAGTGACACTGCACGTCCTCGACATCGAGTCGCGTGATGTGACGGCAGAGGCACTCGGTCTCGTCGTTAATGCCGAAACACCGCTTCCGCTGGCCGAACTCACCATCACGCACGGTGACGACCGAGTGACGCTCGCAGTTCTCGGGGCGTCGCACGCGGTGACGGCGTCCGCGGCGGGCAGCCGAATCACCGAACAGGTCTCGTGCGACGCGGTCCAGGCAGGTGGCAGGCCGTTGCCCGTATCCGACAGCGCGAGCGGGTACCGGTTCGACTCGACCACCGACACCGTCGACCGCACCCACCTCGAGCAGACCGCCGACTGGCTGCGGCGCCAGGCCACCGAGGTGGACGGGTGGATCTGCGGGGCGTTCCCCGGTGACCACACCGCGCTGACCGCGCTCACGGCGGCCAAAGATTCGGGCGGATGGGTCTGGCAGACCTGGCATCTGTACCCAGGAGACAAAGGCGGGGTGATCGTGAAAACTCGAAGCAGGTGGCAGCCGTGAGCCGGTTCAGTGCGCGCGTGCGGCTCGTCCCGATGCTGCTCCTGGTGTTGGCCGCGACCGCGTGCGGCGGCGGCGTCCGCGACTACATCGCCGACACCTACGCCCTGCAGAACACCGCGGGCGACGCGAAGACGTACACGTCGAACGACCCCGTGGGGACGACCGTCTCGAACATCGTCGCCGAAGAGGACCCGGCGGCGCGGAAGGCCGACGGCGGCAGCGAATACCTGCGCTACGACGACGACATCGTCACGGTCAGCGCCGGGCCGGGTGGCGGCAGCCTCGTCCGCGTCGAAGACATCGACGGCCGGTACAGGAGTGGCGGGTTCGCCTATCTGGGGCCCGGTTTCAACCCCGGTTCACCGGCAGGCGGCGCCAGCGGCAGCGGCGGATCCGGGAGCGCGAAATGACAGAGAACACTCGACTGGGGAGAAGCGCGTGAACACCACCTACACGGCGGCAGCAACGGAAATCGGCAGCGTCGACGTCGGGCTGCTCGCCGTCGGCATGCTCGGCACCCTGGCGTACTTCGTCATCGGCATCGCCGTCCTCGGAGTCGGCTTCGCGGTACTCGACCTCGCCACCCCCGGCAATCTCCGGCACCAGGTGTACGTCGACAAGAACCCCAACGCGGCAATCCTGCTGGCGTCGAACCATCTCGCCCTCGCCGTCGTCGTGGTCACGGCGATCCTCACCAGCTCCGACGGATTCGCGCAGGGACTCGCCGACTCCGCGGTCTACGGCCTCTTCGGTGTGCTGCTGCAGGTCATCGCGCTGCGCCTGATGAATCTGCTGCTGCCGGGACAACTCGTCGGTCTGGTCGGGAACCCGCAGATGTGCGGTGCCGCATGGGCGGTCGGTGCGAGCCTCTTCGCCATCGGCCTCGTGAACGCCGCCGCACTCACCTGATCTCGTGACGACCACCGCGGCAGAGCCGAATACCTCCACCACCCGCGCGCTCGGTGGGCGGGCCAGGGCGTTCCTGCTCGCCGCGGTGGCAGCCTGTGCGGCGTGCGGGCTGATCTACGAACTGGCACTGCTGACACTGTCGGTCAGTCTGACCGGCGGCGGGATCACCCAGACGTCGCTGATCGTTGCGGGTTTCGTGGCCGCACTCGGAGTGGGGGCCCTCGCCGCCAAGCCGCTGCTCTCCACCGCGGCCGCGTCGTTCGTGGTCGTCGAGATCGTCCTCGGACTCGTCGGCGGGTTCAGCGCGGTGACGCTGTACGTCACCTTTACGTTCTTCGGTTCCAGCGCAATCGTTCTGGTGCTCGCCACCGCACTGATCGGTGTGCTGGTGGGCGCCGAGGTGCCGCTGCTGATGACGCTGCTGCAGTCCGGGCGAAGCGACACCGACGCCGAGAGTACCGGAAAAGTGCTGGCAAACCTCAACGCCGCCGACTACGCAGGCGCCCTGGTCGGTGGCCTGCTCTGGCCGTTCGTCCTGCTGCCGACAGCCGGGATGATCCGCGGCGCCGCCATCACCGGCATCATCAACCTCGTTGCCGCCGCGGTGGTGGCGCTGATCCTGCTGCGGTGGCAGCTGAGCCTGCGCACCCGGTTGCTCGCCGTCGTGGCAATGCTCGTCGCCGCCGCATGCATCGCGGTGCTGCTGGTGCGCGCCGACGGCATCGAGACCACGTCGCGGCAACGGCTCTACACCGACCCGGTGGTCGCCGCGGAAAGGTCGCAGTACCAGGAGATCGTGGTCACCGAGCGCGGGGGAGACGTGCGCCTCTTCCTCGACGGCGACCTCCAGTTCTCCAGCATCGACGAACATCGGTACACCGAATCGCTGGTGTACCCCGCGATGGCCGCCGACCCGAAACGGGTGCTGATCCTCGGCGGGGGCGACGGCCTCGCCGCCCGGGAGGTTCTGCGACTGCCCGGGGTCGAGGAGATCGTGCAGGTGGAACTCGACCCTGCGGTCGTCGAACTCGCGAACACCCGGCTGTCCGGGCTGAATCAGGGAGCACTGCAGGACCCGCGCGTGCACGTCGTCCTCGACGACGCGTTCCGGTGGCTACGCGACGCACCCGATTCGGGTTTCGACGCCGTCATCGTGGACCTCCCTGACCCGGACACCCCGGCGCTCGGACGCCTGTATTCCACCGAGTTCTACGGTCTCGCCGCCGCCGCCCTGAATCCCGGCGGACTGATGGTGGTGCAGTCGGGAAGCCCCTATTCGACGCCGGACGCGTACTGGCGCACCACGTCGACGGTCGCGTCCGCGGGTCTGGCCGTCACGCCGTACCACGTGCTGGTGCCGAGTTTCGGGGACTGGGGTTACGTCCTCGCCCGGCGGGGACCCGAACCGCCGGCCCTGCGCCTACCCCGCGACGTCCCCGAACTGCGCTTCCTCGACGAGCCGACCCTCGCCGCGTCCGCGATCTTCCCGCGCGACCGTCCCCGCCGCGAACTCGAGCCCTCCACCCTCGACCGCCCGCGCATCGTCGACGACATGCGGAAGGGCTACGAGCGCTGACGCGCCCGTGAGTACTTATTAACCGCCGGGGGGCTGTTTCAAATTTCCGGGTCGGGGTCTCCGCGTGCCGCGGCGCCCCGACCTGATGTTTCTTGGATAATGTGTTGGTGGCCAAGGGGTATCGACCGGTGAATCGTGATCAGCAGTTTTTGTTGCCACCGGACATGCGGGAGTGGGTGCCGCCCACGCATCCGGTGTGGACGGTGATCGAGATCGTCGACACCCATCTCGACACCAGCGCTTTTCACGGCTCTCGCCGCACCGGGGGTGCCGGGCGGGCCGGGTACGACCCGGACATGCTGGTGACC
>NZ_JBFUGT010000107.1:0-20539 GCF_056402775.1 Rhodococcus sp. P3_B8 | reverse complement strand
CTACGAGGCCCTTTACGGCGAGAAGTTCCCCGAGGGCGTGCAGACGTCCGAGAACCTGTACCGCAACGGCGTCATCGACGGCGTCGTCCCCGCCACGCGCCTGCGCCGGCTCGTCCACCGGGCGTTGCGGGTGCTGATCGATCCGCCGACGTCGACCGCCACCGTCACCGAACCGGCGCCGGACGTCGACATTCCCGACGTGCCCGCGTGGCAGTCGGTGATGCTGTCGCGGCGCGCCGACCGGCCCGGCATCCGACACCTGCTACGGCACGCGGCCACCGAGCAAGTGCCCCTCAGCGGCACCGGTCAGGGCGAAACCGAGGGGACGGTGCTGCTGTCGCTGGCTCGTTTCCGGGGCGCACCGTGCGTGTTGCTGGGCCAGGACCGCGCCGGGCAGTCCGCCCTGAACACGATGGGGCCCGCCGCCCTCCGCGAGGCCCGCCGCGGCATGCGGTTGGCCGAGGAGCTGCAGATCCCCCTGGTCCTGGTGATCGACACCCTCGGTGCAGCGCTGTCTCAGGAAGCGGAGGAACGCGGCCTGGCCCCTGAGATCGCCCGCTGCATCTCCGACCTCGTGACGTTGAAGACGCCGACCGTGTCCGTCCTGCTCGGTCAGGGCACGGGCGGCGGGGCGCTCGCCTTCCTCCCTGCCGACCGGGTGCTCGCCGCGCAGAACGGGTGGCTGGCCCCGCTTCCTCCCGAAGGCGCCAGCGCGATCGTCCACCGCGATACCTCGCACGCCCCCGAGATGGCGGCCGCGCAGGGCATCCGTTCGCTCGACCTGCTGCGCGACGGCGTCATCGACGCCATCATCCCCGAGCATCCGGACGCCGCCGACGAGGCCGTCGATTTCTCCAAGCGGGTCGGCGAGGCCATCTCCCGGGAACTCCGTGCCCTGACCGGGGTTCCCGAGAGCGAACGCTTCGCAGCCCGGCTCGCCCGCTACCGGAACCTCGGCCTGGACTAAGACAATTTGATCGTCGGGTTGTACATGTCCATCCACAGCGCGAGGTCGAGCGTGCGCTCGAGTCCGCGACGCGACACCTGATTGATCTGCGGGGTGTCGACGGAGACCGCCCGGGACAGCCAGTCCGCACTGACCAGGCCGAACACCGGGTTCGAGGGATCGCTGAGCAGGTCCTTGCCGTGCTGCTGCAACGCCACCGCATACTTCGGGTCCTGGGTGGACGGGTACGGCGACTTCACCCGGTCGATCACCGACTGCGGCAGCACATCCCTGGTCGCCGCCCGCAGCAACGATTTCTCCTTGCCGTCGAACGTCTTCAGCGACCACGGCGTGTTGTAGACATACTCGACCAGCCGGTGATCGCAGAACGGCACCCGGACCTCGAGTCCGACGGCCATGCTCGCGCGGTCCTTGCGGTCGAGCAGCACGCGGACGAAACGCGTCAGATGGAGGTGACAGATCTTGCGCATCCGCCACTCGAAGTCGGATTCGCCGTCCAGCCGGTCGATCCCGGACACGGCCGCGTAGTACGAGTCCTGCACGTAGTCGTCCATGTTCAGCCCCGCCGTGACCTCCGGGGTGAAGATGTTGCTCTCGTCGCCGAAGTGCTCGGCGACCTGCACGAGCCACGGGAAGGTGTTCGCCTGCTGCGCCTTCGGATCGAAGAACTGCTTGTATCCGCCGAACACCTCGTCGGCAGACTCACCCGACAGCGCCACCGTGGAGTGCTGACGGATCGCCTTGAACAGCAGATACAGCGACGCGTCCATGTCGCCGAGGCCCATGGGGATGTCGCGTGCCCGGATGACCTTCGCGCGCACAGCGGGGTCCGCGAGTGCGTCGGAGTCGAGGACGATGTCCTGGTGCGCGGTCCGGGACCGCCGGGCCACGTCGTGCACGTACGGAGTGTCCGGGGTGCCCCGCAGTTCGTCGGCCACGAAATGTTCGGTCTGACCGACGAAGTCGACGGCGAACGTGCGGACCGTCTCACCGACCTCGGCGAGCTGCTCGGCGGCGATGCCGGTCATCGCGGACGAGTCGAGACCACCGGACAGCAGGGTGCAGCGCGGCACGTCGGCGACCAGTTGCCTGCGCACGATGTCGTCGAGGAGTTCACGGACGTGCGCGACGGAGGTGTCCCGGTCGTCGGTGTGCGGACGGGTCTGCAGGGTCCAGTACCGGTGCGTCCGCAGTCCGGTGCGCGAGACGGTGACCACCGTGCCCGGTTCCACCTCACGCATGCCGTCCCACACGGCGTGTCCCGGTGTCTTCACGAACGCGAACAGTTCCCGGATCCCGTCCATCGTGACGGTCGACTCGGCGATCGGATTGGCAAGGATCGCTTTGGGTTCCGAACCGAACAGGACACCGTCTCGGGTCTCGTAGTAGTAGAACGGCTTGATGCCCATCCGGTCGCGGATCATCACGAGGGTGTCGGTCCGCGAATCCCAGATGGCGAAGGCATACATGCCGTTGAGCCGCTCCGCGACGGCCTCTCCCCACTCCAGGTATCCGTGGAGCACCACCTCGGTGTCGGAGTCGGTGGCGAATCGGTGACCGCGCCCGTACAGCTCCTCGCGCAGTTCACCGAAGTTGTACACCTCACCGGAGTAGACCATCGCAACGGTCCCGCCGGGGATGTCCACGCTCATCGGCTGATGCCCACCCGGCAGATCGATGATCGCGAGCCTTCGATGCCCGAGCGCGGCGTGTTCGACGACCCAGGTGCCGCGATCGTCCGGCCCCCGGCAGTTCATCGTCTCGGCCATGACATCCACGGTGGACTGTTCGACGCGTAGATCGCGTTCGAACGAGATCCATCCGGCGATTCCGCACATGTGTTCCTCCGACTGTCGCTGGCGCCTTCCTTCAGCGCGTGGTCAGTTGCGAGGTGGCGAACCGAGTCGGAACCGTAGCAATCACATTGACAGTTCTTTACTCTTGCTAACCACCTACATTCCACGGTAACCCTTTTCGGCGCGCAGGCGGTGGGCCCGGAGCACCGCCGGTCAGAACGGCGCGGGTTCGTCGGTCGCGTAGGCCCCGGATGCGCGTGCACCGGGCGACCGGTGCCGGACCGCATCCAGGTGCGCCTGCCGTCGGCGGCGCTCCGCCCGAATCCGGGCAGCGGTGTTCTGCGCACGGGTGCGGCGGCGGGCCGCGGTCTTGGCATGGCCACTCGCGGCCGCGGCCGGGTCACTTCCGGCACCCAGGAGCCCCGACGGCCGCGGTCGGTATCGGTGACCGGTGGGCGCGACCAACTCGATTCCACCGCCAGCAGTCACCCTCCAGTGACCGGAATGTTTGAGCCGGTGGTGATTTCGACAGTAAGCAGTCATGTTCCCGGCCATTGTCGGACCTCCGGCCGCGGGATCGGAATGGTCGAACGGCCGATGATGATCGAGGTCCGTGTTCCAGGCCGCCACATCGCAGTGCAACCATTCGCACCCGCCGGCCAGCACCCGCATCCAGGTGTCGAGCACGGTGCCGGGACGGTACATGGTCGGGACGACAGAGCTCGGTGCCCGCACCGGTTCGACTTCCGCGACGGCCGCGATCTCGCGTGCGTGCGCCGCGTCGACGATTCCGTAGCCGTCGAGGTAGGCCGGTTCGTCGTCGCCCGCAAGTGTGGAGTCGAGCATGATCAGGTGCACGAGGGGCTTGCGCGCGGTCGTCGCGATGCGGGAGTCCTGGCCGCAATCGACCCGCCCGCATTCACAGTGCACGAACCCGACCCCGTCGATGAGCGCGGACAATCCGTCGGCCCGCCTCTGTTCGTACGTTCGAAGGTCGTTCGGGCACACAGTGTTTGCCAGTTMACGCAATCTCGCGTCGAATGCGCGACCCTGCGCCGCAGGGATGGATCCGAGGATTCGGCACATGCCGTCCTCAGCCGCGCCGACTCCGACGAACCGGTCTGCCTGCGCCTTCTCCCGCTTGGCCCGCACCCCTGCCGGGTCGAGCCTTGCGATGATGCGGTTGGCGGCATTCGTCAGCCTGCGGCCGGTCAACCCGGTTCCACCGGAGCGCGGTGGGACCAGAACCTGTTCGAGGAGTTGATGTTCGACCTCGCCGATCTGGTCATCGCTGACGTTTGCCGTCGCGTCCTCGATCAGGCGCACCCGGTACATGTCGAGATCACCGCGTGCCATGGCCTCGCGTGTGGCGTGCAACCGGGTGCGTAGCGACATACCCAGACCGATCAGCCGACCCGCCGCCGCACGGCCCATGGTGAGCGCGGCACCGATCTCGGCCTCGACGACTTCGTGCGCGGTCGACGTCCACGCCCCGTCGGACTCGACCTCGGCAGTGCGGCGCACGAAAAGCTCGGCGATGACCGCCAGCTTCCGTTCGGCCACCACCGATTCACTGCGATGCAGGTCGGTCATCAACACGACCAGACCCACATCGGATTCCCCGTCGACGAGACAGCAGACTGTCTCGCGAACCCCCCGATCGAATACCCCCGTATCGAACATGTGTTCTACCCTAGCGAAATCCCTTGCGCTCCACAAGACCCCGAAGAATAGCCCAACGCCTAGCCACTCCCCGCCACGATGACAGGCACGGTGGCGGCGACGATGATTGCGGCGTTGACGGCCTCGACCGACTTGCGCACGGCAGTGCCTGCCCAGTCCCCTTCGGCGATCTCCTCCGCCCGTTTCTTCACGGCGCGACGATCGGCGTCCGGGAACAGCTTCGGGGCCGCGTCGACGGCGGACAGCAGCGAGACGAGCGCGGCGGTGCGTGGAGTGGGGGCGACCCCGTCGAGGAGTGCGGCGCTCAGTTCGGACCGCAGCGCGCGTTCGTGGCTGCCGTCGACCTCCGGCCACCGCGTGGTGGGGAAGATGCCCAGCACCTTGCCCTTCTCCTCGCGGACCCATCCCGCGTCGACGATGCGCTTCACGAGTTCGTCGCGCAGGTTCTTGGCGAGCTTCTCGATGGCTGCTTCCGGTTTCATCGGCTTGGACGTACCGATGAGGTCGACGGCCCGCGCGAGCAGCGGATCCTGCGGCCACGCTCCGTCCCGGACGACGAGACGCCCCTTCTTCACGTCCTCGCCGGGTTCGGCCGGGGTGACGACGTCGCCCAGAGCCAGTTCCAGAAGAACGGCGCCGGCGAGGACGCGCGGCATCCGGGTCCCGTCGACGACGGGCTTTCCCGACGTGTCGTCGAGCAGCAGCAACAGCAGGTCTTCGGCGAGCAGCGTCATGCTTCCACGATAGGGCCGACGTCGCGACGAAGTCCGGTGTCCGTTCAGCCGCCCCGGGGAATGTTTGCCGGTTACCGTGAAGGGGCAATGTTCTGAGTATTCACCGGACGGTTGTCGGGCACCGCAGAAAAGCACGAGGAGCGGCTATGAGCGCGATCGGACACTGTCGGGCACTCCTGGCGGTTGCCGTCGTTGCGTCGTCGGCCATGTTCGGTCAGGTGGCAGCGGCGTCGGCGGACGAGTGGCGGGCCCTTCCCGCCGACAAGCCGGCGTCGGCAGACGGATCCGTCCTCGACCACATCGAGGAGATCGACGACCGTCAACTGAACATGTACGTCTACTCGGCGGCGATGGAGAAAGTGATTCTCCTCGAGGTGATCCGCCCCGCCGACACGAGCGTGCCCCGGCCGACCCTGTATCTGCTCAACGGCGCCGGCGGCGGCGAGGATTCGGCAACCTGGCAGGCGAGGACCGACGTGGTCGACTTCTTCGCCGACAAGAACGTCAACGTCGTCACTCCCGTCGGCGGGGCGTACAGCTACTACACCGACTGGGAGAAGCCCGATCCCGTCCTCGGCGTGAACAAGTGGACCACCTTCCTCACCGAGGAACTTCCCCCGATCGTCGACGCCACACTCGGAACGAACGGTGAGAATGCCATCGCGGGTCTGTCGATGTCGGGCACATCCGTCCTGAGCCTGGCCGAGGCGGCCCCGTCGCTGTATCGCGCCGTCGGCGCGTTCAGCGGGTGCGCCGAGACGAGCACCAAACCGGGCCGGGACTACGTCACCTTCGTCGTCAGCTTCCGAGGCGGCGACGTCGAGAACATGTGGGGACCGCCCGACGACCCCGCTTGGGTGGCCAACGACCCCGTCGTCAACGCCGAGAAGCTGCGTGGCATCGACCTGTACATCAGCAACGCCACCGGGCTGCCCGGCGTCCACGAGAACCTCAACGGCCCGGACATCAACGGAGATGTGGGCACGCTGGCTAACCAGGTGATCATCGGCGGCATCATCGAGGCCGGAACCAACGAGTGCACCCATCGGCTGGCCGACAGACTGAACGCGCTGGGAATCCCGGCCACGTACGACTTCCGGCCCACCGGCACCCACTCGTGGGGTTACTGGCAGGACGACCTGCACAACTCCTGGCCGATGATCGCCGGTTCCCTCGGCCTCTGACCGCATCATCGCGCGCCGACGTCGCATAGGGTGTTGCGGGTCACACGACGACGAGAGGATGTGCATCGATGAGCTCCCCGGGGACTCCGCCTTCGAGCGACAACCATGGCCAGAACTACGCCGAGGTGTACCGCCGGAGCACCGACAGTCCCGAGGACTTCTGGCTCGCCGCCGCCGAGGCCGTCGAGTGGGTGACGCCGCCGACGCAGGCGCTCGACGACTCCGCCGCCCCGATGTACCGGTGGTTTCCGGACGCGACGCTGAACACCTGCTTCAACGCCCTCGACCGGCACGTGCGGGACGGCAACGGGGACCGGGCGGCGTTGATCTACGACTCGGCGATGGCCCCCGCTGCGTCTCGCACCTACACCTACGCAGAACTTCTCGACGAGGTGTCCCGGTTCGCCGGCGTCCTGAAGGACCAGGGTGTGGTGGCCGGTGACCGGGTGATCGTTTACATGCCGATGATCCCCGAGGCGGCGATCGCGATGCTGGCCTGCGCCCGCATCGGCGCCGTGCACTCGGTGGTGTTCGGTGGTTTCGCTGCGAAGGAACTCGCGACCCGCATCGACGACGCCGGGCCGGTGGTGCTGGTGACGGCGTCGGGCGGCCTCGAGCCGGGGCGCACCGTCGACTACCTGCCGATGGTGGCGAAGGCGCTGGAGTTGTCCGGAACCCCTCCGCACACGGTGATCGTCAAGGACCGGGAGCAGGTCCCCGGTTCGGCCGCCGACTACCGGGGTGACGGGGCTGCGTGGTTCGACTGGGACGCGCTGATGGCGGATGCGGCACCCGTGGAACCGGTTCCGGTGACCGCGACGGACCCGCTGTACATCCTCTACACGTCCGGCACCACCGGGAAGCCGAAGGGCGTGATCCGCGACAACGGCGGGCACGCCGTCGCGCTCACGTGGTCGATGCGCAACATCTACGATATCGGCGCGGGCGACGTGTGGTGGACCGCGTCCGACGTGGGCTGGGTGGTCGGGCACTCGTACATCGTCTACGGGCCGCTGCTGGCCGGTGYCACGTCCGTGCTCTACGAGGGCAAGCCGGTCGGGACCCCGGATGCGGGCGCGTTCTGGCGGGTGATCTCCGATCACGGTGTGTCGGCACTGTTCACCGCCCCGACCGCGATCCGGGCCGTCCGCAAGGCCGATCCCGACGCGAAGGAGATCGAGAAGTACGACATCTCCTCGCTGAAGACGCTGTTCGCGGCGGGCGAGCGCCTCGACCCCGACACGTACGCGTGGGCCACCCGCGTCCTCGGCCGGCCCGTCGTCGACCACTGGTGGCAGACCGAGACCGGCTGGGCGATCTGCTCCAACCTGCGCGGGCTCGAACCGATGCCGCTGAAGGCCGGCTCCCCCACCGTCCCGGTGCCCGGGTACCGGGTCCAGGTGGTCGACGCGGAAGGGAACACGGTTCCCGCCGGGGCCGAGGGCAACATCGTGATCGGACTGCCGCTGCCCCCGGGCACTCTGGCCGGGTTGTGGCGCGACCCGGAGCGGTACGTACGGTCGTATCTCGCCACGTTCGACGGCTACTACCTGACCGGCGACTCCGGTTACATCGACGAGGACGGGTACGTGTTCGTCCTCGGCCGCAGCGACGACGTCATCAACGTTGCCGGACATCGTCTTTCGACGGGCAGCATGGAGGCGGTGGTCGCGGGACACCCCGCGGTCGCCGAGTGCGCGGTGGTCGGGATCCGCGACGAACTCAAGGGCCAGCGGCCCAGCGGTTACGTGGTACTCAAGGCCGGGGTCGAGATCGACCCGGAGACACTCCGCAATGAACTGGTCGCGATGGTGCGCGAGCAGATCGGCGCCGTCGCCACGTTCCGCGACGTGACGGTCGTGCAGGCGCTGCCCAAGACCCGCTCGGGCAAGATCCTGCGCAAGACGATGCGGCAGATCGCCGACCACGAGGAGTACACGGTGCCCTCCACCATCGAGGACGTCGCCGTGCTCGACGCGCTGAAGAAGCAGCTGGGCGGCTGACCTCTCAGACCCGGACGGCCGCGTCGAGTGCGTGATCCACCAGTTCCTCGACGCGGTCCGGTTCGAGGGGGTCGAGGTCGAACAGGATGCGGTAGATGATCGGCGCCACGACGTGGTCGATCACGTGCTCGACCACGCCCTGCACGGGTTCGCCGCGTCCGAGGATCGTCTCGATCTGGGTGCGGCAGAACGTCGCGCACTTGAACTGATTGGTGCCGTCCTCGGACCTGAGGGTGTCGGCGCTCATCACGACGTCGCGCAGTGCCGCCCGCCCCACCGGCGAGGACATCTCCTCGAGGTAGTCCTGCGCCCAGGCGACGAGGTCGCCTCGCACACTGCCGGTTTCACGTGGGGACGCGTCGGGATGCAGACGTTCGAGCGCGACGTCCGCGAACAATTCGGTGATGTCGCCCCAGCGCCGGTAGATGGTCGACGGGGTGACCCCGGCGTCGGCGGCGATCATCGGGACGGTGATGTCCGCACGGCCGCGCTCGTCGAGAAGTTTGCGCGTGGACGCGTGCACCGCCTGCTGGATGCGGGCGCTGCGACCACCGGGGCGCGGACCTGGAGCCGGACTCATGCCCCCATGCTAACGCAAAGACGTTGCATTAAGAATGGTGGCGGCGTAGCGTCCACTAACGCAAACCTTTTGCATTAATGTTTCCGGGAGTACGCCATGACGACGCTTGCCGCGCCCGAAGCACCACCGACGTCTCGACCCGCACTGCGCCGAGGAGCCGCCTTCACGCTCGTCGCGGTCGTGATCGCCACCCTGCTCGGCGCGTCTGCCGCACCCACCCCGCTGTACGAGGTGTACCAGTCGAACTGGGGTTTCTCGTCGCTGCAGTCGACCCTGGTCTTCGGCATCTACGCCGTGAGTCTGCTGCTGGCGCTGCTCACCGTCGGGTCGCTCTCGGACTACGTCGGCCGTCGGCCCGTGCTGATCACGGCACTCGTGGTCGAAGCCGCCTCGATGATCATGTTCGCGACGGCCGAAGGCATCGGCCTCCTGCTGTTCGCCCGGGTCGTGCAGGGTTTCGCCACCGGCGCCGCGATCAGCGCACTCGGTTCCACACTCCTCGACCTCGAACGCACGCCCGGACGCGGCGCCACCGTCAACAGCATCGCGCCCACCGTCGGCCTCGCACTGGGCGCCATCGGATCGAGCCTGATCAGCGAGCACCTTCCCCGGCCCACCAGCACCGTGTTCCTGGTGTTCTTCGCGCTGTTCCTCCTCGAGATCCTCGGCATCTGGGCCGCACCCGAGACTGCGGTCCGGCAGAGGGGGGCTCTGGCATCGATGCGGCCGACGCTCGCGGTCCCGTCCACCGCACTGGGCATGCTCGTCCTCACCGGACCCTGCCTGGTCGCCGTGTGGGCGCTGGGCGGCTTCTACCTGTCACTCGGACCTTCGCTCGCCCGCAACGCGCTCGACGTCCACACGTCGCTGATCGGCGCCGTCATGGTCGCGACGCTCACCGGGACCGGCGCATTCGCGGTGTTCCTGCTGCGTAACGTGGCGGCACGCCGCATCCTGTACGTCGGCGCGTCCGCCCTCGTCGCCGGCGTCGCCGTCACCCTGATCGGCGCCGAAACGTCCTCGGCGCTGTGGATTCTCGCGGGAACGGCGGTGGCGGGCATCGGGTTCGGCGCCGGCTTCCAGGGCACCATCCGCACCGTCATGCCGCTCGCCGAACCGCACGAGCGCGCGGGCCTGCTGTCGAGCATCTACGTGATCGCCTACCTCGCCAACAGCGTTCCGGCACTGATCGCCGGATATCTCGTCGGAAAGGTCGGACTCGTCGACACCACCCGCATCTACGGCGGACTCGTCATCGTCCTCGCCGCGGCAGCGTTCCTCGGGCTCCTCATGCGCAAAGCGCCTGTGAGTACTTGTTAACCGCCCGCGGTTAACAAGTACTCACGGGGCCTTGATCTCGCCGTAGCGGGCGAGGGCCTCCTGCCGTTCATGGGCGTGGTCGACGATCGGCGGCGGATAATCCTCGGGGCGAACGTCTTTCAGAGCGTGAACGGCCTTGCCGGGGATGCCACGCAGTTCGGGCACCCACCGCCGCACGTACTCGCCGTCGGGGTCGAACTTCTCCCCCTGCGTCGTCGGGTTGAACACCCGGAAGTACGGCGACGCGTCCGTCCCCGATCCCGCGGTCCACTGCCAGCCGTGCTGATTGTTCGCCAGATCCCCGTCGACGAGCTGGTTCATGAAGTAGCGGGCACCCCGCCACCACGGCAGGTGCAGATCCTTGACGAAGAACGACGCGACGATCATCCGCACCCGATTGTGCATCCAGGCTTCGGCCTTCAGCTGACGCATCCCGGCGTCGACGATCGGGAACCCTGTGCGGCCCTCGCACCACGCCGTGTACGCCTCCTCGGCGTCGGGACCGCTGTCGTAGCGGATGTGGTCGAAGCGGCGATCGTAGTTTCCGCGGGCGCTGTCGGGACGCTGGAAGAGGATGTCGGCGTAGAAGTCCCGCCACGCGAGCTGCCGCCGGTACTGCTCGGCGCTCTTGCTACGGCGGCGCGCGAGATCGCGGAGCATCGTCCGCGGATGAATGTTGCCGTACTTCAGGTACACCGACATCCGGCTGGTCGCGTCGAGACCGGGACGATCCCGCGCATCCTCGTAACCGGCGAGGTCGTCCTCGCAGAACTCCGCCCACCGCTGCAGCGCCGCCGCCTCACCCGCGGGGCACCCGTCGGATTCCGGTTCGGGGATCGTCACCCGCCGCGCCTTCACGTCGTCCGGGTCGACCCACTCCACCGTCGCAGGCCCGGTGTCGATCGGCGCGCGCCACCCGTGTTCGAGCCACTGCCGGAAGTACGGGGTGAACACGCGGTACGGCTCCCCGTCCGTCTTCGCCACCCGGCCGGGCGCCACCGCGTACGGCGAACCGGTGGCCACCAGATCGACATGCTCGGCGACGGCGGCATCGCGCTCGCGACCGTAGGGCCCGTAGTCCGCGCTCACGTGCACTTCTTCGGCGGATACCTTCTTCGCGACCCTCGGAACCACGTCGACGGGATCGCCCTTCACCACCAGCAACCGGCCGTCGAGTTGGTCGTCCAGTGCGGCGAGACTGCGGAACAGGAAGTCCCGGCGAGCACCGCCCGATGTTTTCAGCAGCCGGTCGTCGAGGACGAACAGCCCGAGCGCCCGCGCCCCCGACTCGGCCACCGTGTGAAGCGTCGGCAGATCACCGAGCCGGAGGTCGCGCCGGAACCAGACGAGTGCGGTGTCCATGCCTGCCACGGTAACGAAGCGCAGGCCGATCAGTTGGTGGAGCGAGCAGACGACAGCACCGACAGGTACGGCGCGTCGATGTCGTAGTGGTCGAACGCCGACAGCGCCGCGCGGGCGAACGTCCGCTGCACCGCCCACTGCCTGCCGGGCTTGGTCCGCGCTGTGATCCGCAGTGTGACGGATTCCGCGGTCACCGAGTTGACGCCCAGCAGTTCCGGGGGTTCGAGTACGTCGGCCGCGATCGCGTCACCCTTCGCCGCCTCGGTGACGGCCTCCAGCGCCACCTCGCACGCCCGCTGCACGTTGGCGGCGTGCGCGATCGGCAGATCGACCACCGCGACCGCGTAACCCTGGCTCATGTTGCCGACGCGGACGATCTCACCGTTGCGGCAGTACCAGAGGGTGCCGTTGACGTCGCGGATCGTGGTGACCCGCAGACCCACCGTCTCGACCGTTCCCACGGCCTCGCCGAGGTCCACGACGTCCCCGACCCCGTACTGGTCCTCGAGCAGCATGAAGATGCCCGACAGGAAGTCCCGGACGAGGTTCTGCGCACCGAAACCGAGTGCGACACCGATCACACCGGCCGACGCGATGAACGGGGCCACGTTGACGCCGAGGACGGCGAGGACCTGGAGCACCACCCAGATGAGCACCACGATCGACACGGTCGATTTGAGGACGGACCCGATCGTCCGGGCACGTTGCGCGCGGCGCTCGTTGACCATTGCCTCCTTGACGCCGCGCGGGGCGCGTTCCCGCAGGGGTCGGAGCATGGCCGGTTTGTCGGAAGGCTCCCGGGGCCGCGTCATCCGGTCGATCATCCGGTGCAACGCGAAACGCAGCACGAGCGCCAGGACGACGTAGGTCGCGATCTCGGCCGGGCGGTGAATCAGCCAGTCACGGTTGGTTTCGGTCAGTTCGAATGCCTGCAGCGAAGAAAACATCTCCAACGAGTGTACGGACGAGACACGCTCCCACAACTGCCATCCGCACGCTCAGTGGTCGCGCTCACGGCACAATGCAGGAGTGACCGTCACCGACTCAGCCAGTGTCCTCGTGGTCGACGACGACGAGGACGTGCGGACGTCCCTCGAACGCGGCCTGCGGCTGTCCGGATTCACCGTCCTCACGGCCGTCGACGGCGCCGACGCGCTCAGGGTGGTCAGCGAACGACGTCCGGACGCGATGGTGCTCGACATGAACATGCCGGTCATCGACGGCACCGGTGTGGTGACCGCCCTGCGCGCGATGAACAACGACATCCCGATCTGCGTGCTCAGCGCCCGCGACACCGTCGACGACCGCATCTCCGGCCTCGAGTCGGGCGCCGACGACTACCTGGTCAAGCCGTTCGTCCTCGCCGAACTGATCGCTCGGATCCGGGCGATGCTGCGGCGGCACGGAACGACGGCCGCCGCGCCGGCCGAGTCGCCCGCGACCCCACCGATCCGCGTCGGTGCGCTGGAGATCCGGACGTCCGCACGCAGGGTCTTCATGGCGGGCGAGGAGGTCACGCTGACCAAACGGGAATTCGAACTCCTCGAGGTTCTCGCCCGCAACGTCGGCATCGTCCTGAGCCGTGAGCGACTCCTCGAACTGGTGTGGGGGTACGACTTCGTCGCCGACACCAACGTGGTGGACGTGTTCGTCGGCTACCTGCGTCGCAAGTTCGAAGTCGGTGGTCAACCGCGCATCCTGCACACGGTCCGCGGAGTCGGGTTCGTGCTCCGGGAACCGTCGTGAAACGGTCGTTCTCCCTCCGGACCCGCGTGGCCGCCGCGACCGCACTGGGGGCGACGATCATCGTCGTGGCCCTCGGCATCCTGGTGTCGCTGGCGATCAACCGGAACAACCTGTCGCAACTCGACCGGCGGCTGGAGACGGCGTCGGACGTCCTGGTTCCCAACGCGGCCACCGCGGGACTGTTCCTCGGGGCACTGGGCGACAAGGGTGCGTTCGCCATCACCATCCGTTCGGCCGACGGCAACACCGTGCTCGTCAGCACCCCCACCCAGCTGCCCGAACTCGACCCGGGCCAGCAGACCGTCGAGGTCGGTGACACGAAGTACCGGGCGTACACCGCGACCGTTCCGCTCCTCGGCACCCGGATCTCCCTGGCCGTGCCGTACGCCGAAGCCCAGGACGTGACGTCGGAGCAGCAACGACAGGTGGCCCTCGTCGGAGTGCTCGCCATCGCCGCGGCCAGCGGTCTCGGCTGGTTGTTCGGCGGTCGGGCCGTGCGACCGCTGGTCGACTTGACCGGCCGCATCGTGCGCCGCGAACCGAAGCTGACACCCACGACCTCCGGTGTCCGGGAGGCGGACGAACTGGCCTCCGCCGCGGAATCGATGCTGCGCGACGTCGCGGAGGCGCAGGACGCGACCACCGCCGCGCTCGCCACCGCACGCGACTTCGCGGCCGTCTCGGCACACGAACTCCGGACCCCGCTCACCGCGATGCGCACCGACCTCGAGGTCCTCACCACTCTCGACCTGACGCCGGATCAGCAGCACGAGATCCTCCGCGACCTCGCCCGCTCACAAGACCGGGTGGAATCGACGCTGTCCGATCTCGAACGCCTCGCCCGCGGCGAACTGTCCACCGACCAGGACTTCGTGGACTGCGACCTCGTCGACATCAGCGACCTCGCCGCCGAGGAGGCGATGCGTCACAATCCGGGACTGCAGGTGACCGTCGACGCGACCCCGGTGACGGTTCGGGGCATGCCCGGTGGGCTGCGGCTCACCCTGGACAACGCCATCAAGAACGCGGTCCGGCACGGCGGCGCCACCGCGGTGACGATCACGCTGAGAGCGGCCGACGGCATCACCACCGTCATCGTCGACGACAACGGGTCGGGGGTGCCCGAGGCCGAACGGGCCGTGGTGTTCGAACGGTTCCACCGCGGTTCCAACGCAACGAAGAGCGGGTCGGGCCTCGGCCTCGCGCTCGTCGCGCAGCAGGCGGCACTGCACAACGGCAGCGCACGTTTCGAGGTCAGCCCGCTCGGTGGCGCGCGCCTCGTCGTCGAACTCCACACCGACACCACACACCAGCCCCCGAAAGCGGAAGCAGGAAAAGCGGAAAGCCCCGCGTCACCGTGAGGTGATGCGGGGCTTTCGGTGCTGGGGAGACTATTCCTTCACGTCCAGCAGGTCGATCATGAAGACCAGCGTCTTGCCGGACAGCTGATGTCCGGCGCCGGCGGGACCGTAGGCCAGCTCCGGCGGGATCGTGAGCTGACGACGTCCGCCCACCTTCATGCCGGGGATGCCGTCCTGCCAGCCCTTGATGAGGCCGCGCAGCGGGAACTGGATGGACTCGCCGCGGCTCCAGGAAGAGTCGAACTCCTCGCCGGACTCGAACTCGACGCCGACGTAGTGCACCTCGACGGTGCCCCCGGGTACGGCCTCGGCGCCCTCTCCGACCACCACGTCCTTGATGACCAGGTCGGTCGGGGCAGGTCCGTCTTGGAACTCGATCTCGGGCTTGGTCATATGTCCTCCTCGGTGAGGCCTCTATGGTTCGGCACAGGAATTCGCGATCAGCGACCTGTGACGTCCTTGTAGTCACGCTCGGTGTAACCGGTGTAGATCTGGCGCGGACGGCCGATCTTCGTAGCGGGATCTTCGTGCATCTCGCGCCAGTGTGCAATCCACCCGGGCAAGCGGCCCATGGCGAACAGAACGGTGAACATGCGCGTGGGGAAACCCATCGCGCGGTAGATCAGACCCGTGTAGAAGTCGACGTTCGGGTACAGCTTGCGCTCGACGAAGTAGTCGTCGGTGAGCGCCGCCTCTTCGAGCGCCATCGCGATGTCGAGCAGCTCGTCGTCGCCGCCGAGCTTCTCGAGGATGGTGTGTGCCGTCTGCTTGACGATCGCCGCGCGCGGGTCGTAGTTGCGGTAGACGCGGTGCCCGAAGCCCATGAGCTTCACACCGTCTTCCTTGTTCTTGACCTTGCGGACGAAGTCGTCCGCGTTGCTGCCGCTGGCCTTGATCTCGTCGAGCATCTCCAGCACGGCCTGGTTGGCGCCGCCGTGCAGCGGGCCCCAGAGTGCGTTGATGCCACCGGAGATCGAGGTGAACAGGTTGGCGTCGGACGAGCCGACCAGCCGCACCGTCGACGTCGAGCAGTTCTGCTCGTGGTCGGCGTGCAGGATCAGCAGCATGTCGAGAGCCTTGGCGATCTCGGGATCGATCTCGTAGGGCTCCGCGGGGAAGCCGAACGTCATCCGGAGGAAGTTCTCGACCAGGTTCAGGGAGTTGTCCGGGTACAGGAACGGCTGCCCGACGGACTTCTTGTACGCGTAGGCCGCGATGGTCGGCAGCTTCGCGAGAAGTCGGATGGTCGACAGCTCGACCTGTTCCGGGTCGGCCGGGTCCAGGGAGTCCTGGTAGTACGCGGACAGCGCGTTGACGGCGCTGGACAGGACCGGCATCGGGTGTGCGTTCCGCGGGAATCCGTCGAAGAACCTCTTGAGGTCCTCGTGCAGCAGCGTGTGGCGCCGGATCCTGTCGGTGAACGACTCGAGCTGCGCCGTGGTGGGCAGCTCACCGTAGATCAGCAGATAGCTGACCTCGATGAAGGTCGACTTCCCGGCCAGCTGTTCGATCGGGTACCCGCGGTAGCGGAGAATCCCGTGCTCACCGTCGATGTAGGTGATCGCGGAGCTGGTGGAGGCGGTATTGACGAAACCCGGGTCCAGGGTGGTGTACCCGGTGCTGGCGAGCAGCTTGCCCAGTTCGATACCGTCATTGCCCTCGGTTGCCCTGGCAATGGACATCGTGTGCTCACCACCAGGGTAGGTAAGCGTGGGCTTTGTGTCATTGTCAGGCACGAAGCATCCCTCTCAAGCTCAAACCAATGAGTAACAACTTCATTCAGGTAGAAACTAGTCCCACTCTGGCCTGCGTGCCGAAGGCGGGTCCGCTCAGAGCCCGCGATCCGGGTCCGCCGCGGGATGCGCGGCGACCACCGGGAAGGGTCGCCGAACGGGATCGGCGAGTGTCCGATTTGCCCGCACGGCACGGGAGTGGAATCGGTGAGGGCCAGTTGCCCGAGACTGGACTGGCCGCGTTACCTGCACAGATGCCGAAGACTGCGGAGAACACACACCGCGACGCGCGACGCGGTGAGGGAAAGAACAGAGGGTGACACAAAGCGCCGCAGCCGCGACAGAAGAACCCCCGCCCGACGTATCGGCCGGACCGCGACCGGTGTTACACCGTCTCACCAAGTGGGCACTCGATGCTCGAAAGTTGAACCGCTACGCCACCGCGGACATGCCCCACACACCCGCCCACTGCTGCCCCGGAGCGAGCACCAACTGATCGATCCCGGAGTTGAACGCGTCCGGCGGGCACGTCATCGGTTCGAGCGCCAGCGCCCGCCCGCGGCCCGGGTACGACTTCCCGGCGTCCGGATCCGCGACGAACGCCTGCAGCCAACCGAACTCACGAGCCGCCCACAGGATCGTTCCAGTGCCGTCCGGCGCCCGCAATTCGTGCCGCGACCTGCCGTCCGCGTCGACGTCCAGTGCACTGAACGGGGTGTCGAGCGCAACGCCCGCCAACGTGCGCGGGCTGGTGAAGTCGTATTCGGTGCCTGCCACGGGCTGCGAACCCCCACTCGGCAGCATGCGCTCGTCGAGAGGCAGCCGGGTGCCGGCGGACAGTCGCAGCGTGCACTCGTCGAGCGGGAAGTCGCCGGCGCGGACGTAGGAGTGGAAGCCCATCCCGAACGGTGCCGGGATGGCGCCCGTGTTGGTGGCGGTGTGCGTCACGGTCAGGCCGTCGTCGCCCACGACGTAGGCAACGGTGAGCCGCAGCGGGTACGGCCACCCCTTGTGGAGGCCGACGTCGATCGACAACTCGATGCGGTCGTCGGCGTGATTCACGACACGCCAGTCCCGGCGTCGGACGAATCCGTGACTGGCATTGCCGAATGTCGGTTCCGTGATCTCGAGCTGATGGTCGATGCCGTCGAAGACGAACTGGCCGTCGCGGATCCGGTTGGGCCACGGCGCGAGGATCAACCCCGCCGACAACGGTGGCCGGGTTCCGATGTCCCACGTCTCGGTGAGCGCCATCGGCCCGTCCGGACCGTCCCATTCGAGTAGCCGTAGTCCGGCGCCGGTGGCCGCGATACCGGCCCGGTAGCCGCCTCCCCGGATCTCGAATCCGGCCGTGGCAGGCCTGTCCGTCTTCGAAGACTGCGGTTCACCCATGCACTTCAGTGTGCCCGAGATGGGCACGAGATATGTGATGGCGCACAGGAACCTAGCGGGTGACCTTGTACCGCACCAGTGCCGGGAACGCGAGCGCGGCGATCACCACACCGACGACGACGAGGACGCCGCCGCCCGCGGCCGCCACACTCGTCCCGACCGCCGCCGCGGCCGCGCCGTGCACGACGTCACCGATCCGCGGGCCCCCGGCCACGACGACGATGAAGACGCCCTGGAGTCGTCCGCGCATCTCGTCCGTGGCGACCTGCTGGAGCATGGTGCTGCGGAACGCGGCGGAGACCATGTCGACGGCACCACCGAATGCGAGGAACGCGAGAGCGATCCACAACAGGACCGGACTGTCGCCGGGCGACGCGAGCCCCACCACGACGCCGAAGCCGACCATCGCGAGACCCCACAACACGATGCACACGATCACGGCGAGGCCCTGGCGCCGGACCCTCGGCAGCCAGCCGGAGAACACCCCACCGGCCACCGCGCCGAAGGACATCGCCGCGAACAGCAGTCCGAGCGCCACACCGCCCGATGCCGGGTCGCCGAACGTGTCGTGCGCGATCTGCGGGAACAACGCCCGCGGCATGCCGAACACCATGGCGATGATGTCGACGACGAACGACGCGAGCAGGACCTTCTGCGTCGCGAGGTAGGCGAACCCGTCGAACACCTCCCGCAGCCCGGCCCGGCGCGACTCCCCCGTCGGCGGAATGGCAGGCAGCCGGAGCACCGCCCACAGCGTGGCCAGCAGGGCGATCGAATCGACGAGATACAGCGTCGACAGACCGACCGTCGGAATCATCACGCCGGCGAGCAGCGGTCCGGCGATGGCGCCGAACTGCATGACCGTCATGTTGAGCGAGTTGGCGGCGGCCAGCTGTTCCGCGGGGATGAGCCGCGGGATGATCGCACTGCGGGTGGGCTGGTTGACCGCGAAGAACGCCTGTTGCAACCCCAGCAGTCCGAGCACCAGCCACACGTTGTCCAGGCCCAGCGCCGCCTGCACCCAGAACAGCACGGACGTCACACCGAGTCCGACGGTGGTGATCGTCAGCAGTTTCCGCCTGTCCATGACGTCGGCCAGCGCGCCGCCCCACAACCCGAACACGATCAGCGGTACCAGCGCGAAGACACCGGTCAGACCCACGTACGCCGAGCTGCGGGTGATCTCGTACACCTGCTGCGGCACGGCGACGACACTGAGCTGCCCGCCGATCACCGTCACGATCCCGGCCGCCCACAGGCGGCGGTAGTCCCGGTTCTGCAGCGGCGCCGTGTCGGCGAGCAGCCGCCGCTTCTTCTTCTCGGTGACGGTCTCGGTCATTCTTCCCTTAGCTCGTTTCCCATGCTCACTATTCCCAGGCCGTCACGGCTGCAGTCGCTCCACCGTCCACGAGCCGTCGACCAGCGACGTCCGGATTCGGTTGTGCATCCGGTTGGCGCGGCCCTGCCAGAACTCCACGACCGTGGGGCGGATCAGGATTCCCCCCCAGTCTGGCCGGACCGGGATGTCGACGTCGACGGGGAAACGCTCCGCCGCGTGCAGCAGCGCGGCGTCCAGTTCGGCCCGCGAACCGATCGGCTTCGACTGCTCGGAGGCCCACGCCCCCAGCCGGGATCCGCGGGGCCTGCTGTGCCAGTACTCGTCCGTGACCTCGGCGCTCACGCGCTCGACTGGACCGCGGACGGTGATCTGCCGGGCGACGGGCACCCAGGTGAACGTCACCGACGCGTAGGGCACCGCCTCCAGCTGGCGGCCCTTGTCCGAGTCGTAGTTGGTGAAGAACAGCACACCGTCGGCACTCAATCCCTTGCAGAGGACGGTGCGGGTGCACGGATGTCCGTGCTCGTCGACGGTTCCGAGTGTCATCGCGTTGGGTTCGGGAACCCCGGCCTCCACGGCGTCCTCGAGCCACAGGCGCATCAGGGGAAGCCAGCCGTCGCTCAGCTGGTCGGCGTCCAGATCGGAGTCGACGTACCGTCCGTCAGCGCCCTGGTGTGCGTAACCGACGCGCATGGCCGCGAGGTTCTTGTTCACCGGTTTCGGCTGTTCTGCATCTGAAGACACAGCCGAGAACGCTACTCCCGGGTATGCACTGATCAACTCTCCGGTGACACCGGCTAAAGTTTTGGGGACCGAACCCGTCCCCTCGGATTGCAGCCGCGATCGTGCGATGCCCGGGGAAGGGAAGTCGATTGCGCGGACGAAGGTGCCTGCCCATCCCGCATGCACGCCGAGCGCAATTGTCGAACGCCGAGACAGTGCCGCTCTGACCGGGGGCACTCGAACGAGGAGAGTCCACGAGCTATGTCAGCTAGCGCGGCAATACCGGACGATTTCGTCAGCGGACTGGAAGGCGTGGTCGCGTTCACCAGCGACATCGCCGAACCCGACAAGGACGGCGGCGCCCTGCGCTACCGCGGCGTCGACATCGAAGAACTCGTCTCCAAGCACGTCACGTTCGGCAACGTGTGGGCCCTGCTCGTCGACGGCCGCTTCGGCCCCGGACTACCCCCGGCCGAACCGTTCCCCCTGCCCGTGCACACCGGCGACGTCCGCGTCGACGTCCAGGCCGGCCTCGCCATGCTCGCCCCCATCTGGGGATACCAACCCCTCCTCGACATCGACGACGACACCGCCCGCGAACAACTCGCCCGCGCCT
>NZ_JBFUGT010000106.1:0-20860 GCF_056402775.1 Rhodococcus sp. P3_B8 | reverse complement strand
GGCTCAGGTGACGGCAGTCTCGATGGCCCATAGTCGATCACCAGACTGTTCAGTCGCCCAGCGCAGCAGCGACAGATGGTCTTTGCTTTTCGTACCAATGGTTTTCGTCGACAGTTGTCGTCCCGTCTGATCGACCCCGACGGCGGTGTGGGGGCGCTTGTGCGCATCGATCCCGATGACCATCCTGGTTGTATGTCTCCTGCCCAGGTTGCGGGTGGGTGGCTCTACCGGTCGATCGGCATATCCCAGTAGGGTCGACGCCACGCTCTCCTATCAAGGGTCAAGTCCATGGGGGTGGTGTACGAGTTCGTCGCGTGATTCCTCGTCGGGGGGATGAGGTCAGCGCCGCGGGTGTCACCTCCTTGGCAAACTTCGTTTTGTTCATGACCCCATTGGTCAAGTCAGCTCCGTTGAGGTGTGCCTGCGGAAGGTCGGTCGCGTGGATCGCGCAGTGACCAGCTTGGTGTCAGATAGGAACACCATTGCAAGGTCCGCGTTGTCCAGAGTGGCGTTCGTCAGGTCCGCCTCCATGAGGTGGCTGCCGCGAAGGTCAGCGTCCGATAAGTCAGCTCCCATGAGCGCTTGGCGCCGGTGAGATCGAGTGCGCACTTGCGCCACTTCCGTCGGTCCTTGAAAGCTCAAGATCGACTACCGAATTGCGTAATGGTCGTGGTAGAGGGGATGGCAGATCCAGGGCGCTCCGCGCGATACCGGTCGCCTGCGCTCCGATCGTCGAACGGGTGGGATTGAGGGTTTCCGGCCTGGTCTTGAAGCCGTTAACGTCGACTTGTGAGCTGCCTGGCTAACCACGACGGTCTCCAGCCGTTGTCGCGGCGACACCTTCATGTCGGCGGGCGGTAGGGGCCAGCGACCTCGCCGCCGCGGGGTGGCGTCCCAGTCGCAGGGCAACGCGGTACAGGGTGACCGAGCGCGGCCAGTTCGTCACGACGCGACCGGATCTACTGGTGAAATAGCTATGCGTGGTGAGGAACGTTGAGTTCCGAAAGCAGCGGTCGAGCCAGGCGTGGTAGCGCTCGTAGACTGGGCGGGGCACTTCGGTGGCCATGACATGGCGCCGTCGCATAGATTTGAGGACGCTCACGATGAGTGATGCTTGCGCCTCCTGCATCAGTAAGAGCGCTCCCGTTGCATTGGTATTTGGCCCGTAGATCATGAAAAAGTTCGGGAAGTCGGGGACGCAGACGCCGAGGAAAGCGCGTGGCTCGCCCTCCCATTCGTCCTGCAGGGTGCGCCCGCTACGGCCCCGGACGTCGACTGATCGTACGAAGTCCGACGCGTGGAAGCCGGTGGCCAACACGATCGCATCGACGGGGTGTTCAATCCCGTCAATGTCGATGGGGCCGCGACCTGATACTTTCTCGACGGCCCGGGGGACCAGCCGCACGTTGTCGCGACGGAGAGCCTGATAGAATTCACTGCTCTGGACGGGCCGCTTGCCGAGAAATGGATAGTTCGGCGTCATTAGTTTGGCCAGGTCGGGACGGTCGGCGAAGACCTCAGCGATGTAGCGTTCGGCCTGTACCTGGGCGCCGCGGTTGGCGCGGCTCCCTTGTCGGCTGACTTTGCCGCCGTCGAAGAGCTTGGCGGCACGTCGTAGTGCCTTGTACCTGTCCCGAGCGTGGCGGAAGCGCTCAAGTCGGTCCTCGCTAGGGCCGGAACGCTTGTTGCTTACGACTGTCTTGGGCAGCACCCAACCGGGCTGGCGCTGAAACACCACCACCTCGGTCGCGATCTTGGCGAGTTCCGGGACGATTTGAGCGCTAGTCGACCCCGTTCCCACGACGGCGACTCGCTTCCCGGTGAGTTCTACGTCGCTGCGCCACCGGGCCGAGTGCATCACCTCGCCGGGGAATTCCACCAGGCCGGGCCAGTCAGGCCAATTCGGTTCGCTCAGTAGACCGACTGCGCTGATGAGAACCTCCGCCTCGTCGGAGCTGCCGTCGGCGAAATGGACTGTGTAGCTCGCCGTCTCCTCACTCCAGGTGGCAGCCAAGACGGTCGTGTTCAGTCGTATGTGGGGCCGTAGCTGATATTTCTCGATGACGAGGCTCATGTAGTCCAGCAGCTCGTGTCCTGGCGCGTGGCTCTGGCTCCAGTTGTAGGGCAGGAATGAGAATCGGTAGATCTCGGACTCTGTGTCCGTGCCAACTCCGGGGTAGCGGTTTACGTACCACGTCCCGCCCGGTGCTGATTCCCGCTCGTAGAGGGTGAAGTTCTCAAAGCCGGCTTGACGCAGGCGAACGGCAACGCCGAGCCCGCCGAAGCCTGCCCCGATGATCGCAATCCGGGGACTCGTGGTGCTGTCAGTCATGTCGTCACGTTCCTTCCCGTGCTTCCAGGTGAGAACGAAGGTTGCCGCGTTGACCGGCTCGGCACTGTGACCTTGGTTCGCCGAGATTGCGCAGATATTTTTCGGATACCGCATCGAGTTGATGGTTAGAGGTGCCTCAGTAGTGAATTGAGCCGCGGTTACCGCCTGCGACCGTCACCGGGTCTCCAGTAACAGCGACAGCTCGACTGGAGCACAGGAACACGACCACATCAGCCACCTCACTCGCCGTAATGATGCGGCCTAGGCTCGTCAACGCGCCGAGTCCTGCGCGCACCTCCTCTTCGGTGCGGCCGGTTGCCGCCGACTGTGCGGCGAGCAGTGCGGGCGTTCGCTCGGTCTCGACAAGCCCCGGATGAACTACCGCCACCCCCACACCATAAGGTCCGAGCTCGTCTGCGAGGTTGGCGGTCAACGCGGCCACTGCAACGTTGCGAATGGTTCCCGAGATAGACCCGGTGCGCCGGGCGTTGAGGCCCGAGATGTTAACGATTCTGCCCCAGCCCTGTGCCGTCATCTGAGGCGCGACAGCTCTCGCGCACCGAAGGTATCCCATCACCTTCGTGTCGAAGTCAGACACCACCTCGGAGTCCATCAGCTCGGTGAGTGGATGCGTGCCCGAGCTGAAGGAGGGCTGAGCAGCCGCGTTCACCAAGACATCGACACCGCCCCAGGCCTCGACGACGTCTTCCACCATGGCCCGCACCGACCGGTCGTCAGTTGTGTCCGCCGGTATCGCGAGCATGTCGGACTCGGGGAACTCTGCCCTGATGCCGTCGGCTGCCGCGTCGAGCTTCTCCTGACTGCGGGCGACCAGCGCAACCCTGGCGCCTTCGGCGACCAGTCCGTGGGCGATAGCCAGCCCGAGTCCGCTCGAGCCGCCGGTTACGATCGCGCGGGCGCCCTGCAGGCTGAGGTCCATGGTAAACCTTTCGATTTGGGTGGGTTCTCAAGTCATTCGAGATAGATGTATGCGGGTTAATCCACGGCCTGGCGCAAATCCGTTGCGGCGAAACGCCGAACCCGGGATGGGTTGGGATAACAACCGAAAAGCTCTTTGCCAGGGCTGCTTCGAACACGCTGTCTCTGACGCGCGCTCCGCCACGGGAGAGCCCAACGCGTGTTCTGAGTTTCTCTCGGACAGGAGCGTGCCCGCCGATGGACCGCAAAGAATGTGACTTGAATCCACCAATTGTCAGCGGCGGCCTCGCCACCGTCGAGGTGTGATCTCCGGGCAGATTCTTCAGCTGCTCATGGCCGTGGCTCCGATCGCGGAGTGGATTCGGTGGTGGTTGTAGAAGTGGCCAGCCGGGTAGTGTGGTTCGCCGTTTGTTCTCTGAGCCGCAAAAAGCGGGCGTAGGCACAGCCATCGGCCAGGGAGGCGATGGCTTAGATCTCCGCCTGCGAGCCTAGAGTGATCGTCGATGACGGTGTCCACTTTTCGGGGGGGAACCTCACAGTGCCGAGGTTGGCGTGGCACTTATCGGTGTATCTGGTCCGGGCATGGGCTGTGAGCTGGCTTGTCCTTTGCCCCTGTACTGCCGGCCTAGCGCCACCCGGCGGCCTCAGGAATGTTGCAGCGGTGACGCGGTCTATGTGGCTGAGCCCGGTTGGTCCGGGCCCGCACGAGCATCCACGTGGAAGGTCGAGGGGCCATCTGGAGTCGGCCGGCGATCTGGACGGACCTGAGTCGGTGACGCCACCTCGGTCCGATGATCCGGCGCACTACGGGGTCCGGGTGTTTTATTTGTGCACCGTGCGGGGCCTGCTGGAACGGTCCTGCATGCCAGCCGCACCTTACGGGCGGTCACTGTGGAGACCATGAACATCTCACGGCGGCTTACGGCTTCCAGCCTCCTCGACGATTAGCCTCGTCAGGCGCAGCCGAGCGCGAAGGCCAGAGTTGGAATGAGAAGCGTGGACACGAAGGCCTTCTGTTGTGTAAGAAGCGGTTCCTAGACAGCTCACTTCAGCCTATCCAGCACGCAGGGTCGTGTCGCACAACAAATCTCCTGAACTTTGGTATCTAGAGCCCTCGTGTGACCGTGGTCACAGACTGGGGTCCCCAACTGCGAGAGGCTCCGTGTGTCTTAGGCCTGCGACGAGCGCAATTGCTCCACCTCGACGACCCGCTGAATGCAGGCGTCGCGTTTCTCCCATCCCCAGACATGGATTGTCACCATGCTTGGTCAGGGAGCCCTCTCACGCCGGATTCGACCATCCGGCGTGCCGCGGCCTGTCCGACCAGGAAAGCTCCGGTCATGTTCACAGGGAGCGGGCATCGGTCTCCCGTTGGTGGCGTCGGGTCTGCGCGAACCACATTGCGCTAGAAGTTAGCCTTAGAAATAAGTACGATGTGAGGGTCGTCATAGCACTGTGTGGCGAGGCTCGCACGGGAGGAGACCCGTCCATGAATGCTTGTCAGCCCGCCCCCTCAGCGGCTGCCATCGAAGCGCTGTCGAAAAGCTTCCTTGGAGGACAGCCCGCGGAGGTCTGCGATGCGATTCTGCGTGACAGCCGTGTTGCGACGTATCCCGCTGGCGCTCTTATATATGGTCGCGATACCAATGATGGGGGGCTCTGCCTCATCCACCGCGGACAGGTCCGCGCAAAGGTGACATCTGCGGATGGCCGGGCGGTCACCACCCGGTATATGACGGCAGGCCAGATCACTGCGTTGCCAGCCACGCTCACGCGGGGCGCGCCGGCCTCACTTGAGGCCGTCACATTTTGCGAGGTCTCGCTGCTTGATCCGCGACTGTTCCGCCAGCTCATGAAGACCCGGGCAGAGTTCTGCTACGCCGTGGCGGTGCACCTCGCGGAGTCAACGTACGATTCGCTGCAGCATCTTGAGGACAATCTCTTCGGATCAGTACAGCAAAGGGTCAGCAAACACCTACTTGAGATGTCTAGGCCCACAGTCGAGGGGCTTATCGTGCAGATTGACCAAACTGAGCTCGCCGACGCGATCGGGTCGGTTCGAGAGGTGGTCGCCCGGGCTCTGAAGAAGCTCAGCGAATCCGGAGCGATCCGCCGCTCACACCGCCGGATCTGGATCGAGGACCCCGTCCTACTCAGGTCGTTGGCTTCCACAAGGGAGGGCGCGTCACCTACATCGCACCTGAGCTCGGCGGGACGCCGTCCCGCATGACCGATGTCCGCCGACCTGCAACCCCGATCCATAGGCGAGATCGGTGACTGTGATGCACTACGAATGCGTCAGGGCTAACGTTTGCCGCCCCTCATGAGACGATAGCGAGTTGGTTGGTTGGCAGGTGGTGCGCGCAATGCTGGCAGTCGGTTGTGTCGCAAGCGGCTGATGTTCTGGAGACGCTTGAGCAGTCGGTACCAGAGCCTGGCGCGGAGAGGTTTGGGTGGAGTCTGCCGTGGCGGGCGTGAACCCCACCGACTGCTGGGTCCGGATCGGTCTGCGTCCCGTTACGAGGTTCTCGGGTTGGGCGGTGAGGGTTTCGAAGATGCAGTCGGCCCTGGCGTGACCGAGTCCCGATTCGGGCGGCGCGTCTGGCTTTTGATGGTGAGATACGTGTGTCTTGCAGGCTCACTGCAGGAGCTCGCGTTCCCGTTATCCGACGGCATCTGCCCACGTGGAACCTACGGCGAATTGCCGACCAAGGGACACCACACAACGACGGGTTATCGCATCGATCCCGATCCGACCAGGATGACGCTAGAGCCAGACGGATGGATGCACATCCAGGACCTGTGCGTTGTGGACGACCGCGACTACATGAAGTAGTCGGCCGCATCAGGACGTGATCAACCGTGGCGGCGAGGATATTTGCCTCCGAGAAATCGAAGACGTGCTGTTCAAATACCTTGCTATTGAGTATGTTTCAGTTGTGTGCATTCCAGGGGACTGCTACGGCGGGATCGCAGCAGCTGCGTTCGCCGAACTCGTCGACGGCGCCGCTATATCCGCACGAAGAGAGCGTTGCCAGAAGAAAGTTGTTGTAGCCGAGGACCACCTCGAACTCGTCGAGGTTGACGTCATGAAATCCTTTTCGGTAGTGCATAGTTCAGCGCATAAACGCCTACGATGTGGGCTCACTATTGGTTCGCCCAGGTGCTTGACGAGCGTTCTCAATTACCGAAATGGCGATCGACGCAAACTGGCTCCGGAACGCCTACTCCGAGGCCTCGGGACACCCAGGCGCTGCAGCGCTCGAAGCAATGATCAACTACGCCGCCACCAAAGGCTGGACCACAGGCGACGTGCTTTCCGTATTCGCTCACCTGGTTGCGCTCAACGACTGACCCAACCACCGGCCTGATATGTCAAAAAGCAACGTAGGGCAGAAAGGCTATGCGCACATGGGTACCACGGCAACAACGACCTCCGGGAGGAAGGTCTGCCGGAACCGGCCCCGCGCCGGCGAGGTCGCGGTGCAGATCTCATACTACGGAATCTGCGGAACAGACCAGCACGAGACCCTCCAGTGCCCATGTTCATGAATCCTAGCGTTCGTACGGGCCACATCGGCCCAGTGGCCATCGGGCACGAGGGCGGCACTGGCGACTGCGCCGGGCGCGCACCGTGTCGTCCGACGACGGGCAACACCGTAAGCATGCCCGGCCGGGCACAGGATGGGTCTCAACCACTCCTGAAGATTCTTCAGCTGTATACCGTGTCAATCCAGAAGTGGTACGACGCGGCGTCAGCCCCCTCACATCGCTGACGCCGTCGATGGGGCCATCCGAATCGGTCGAACGCAGGCCTTCCCGTACACCACTTCCGGATTGAGAACGCGTGCCGCCCATCGAGCGGTTGAGGCCAGGCATCGTTGGCAAGGTTGTCGTCGACGTCCGAGCCTCTGGCCGTCGCCTCTGATGGCGCAACGAGGGGCTGGCGACTGCGCATCCACAGCAACAACAAGCACCGCCGGACGGCCTCGAATAAGCGGATCTAGGTCACAGAGTCCGCGGGCCACAAAAGCCATAATTTTACTGCCGATCGCTCGACAGCGTCCCCGGCGACCACATGATGAAGATCCCCGCGGGCAGCAACTCCGCGATGCGAGGAAGGGCAGTGCTGTAGATGTGGGTCTTTGACGGAATCGCCGATCTGAAGAGCGCTGTCGGCACCCATCTGGGTTTCTCGGACTGGCCCATGGTCACGCAGAAGCAGATCGACGGGTTTTTGAGGTCACGGGCGACAAGCGGTGGATTCATCTCGACACGGCACCAGCGGACCGTTCGGCGTTACCATCGCACATGGGGTATTTCACGCTTTCATTGTTGCCGACGATGCTGGAGCAAGTCTTCACCGTCGACGGCGTGGGAGATCAACTACGGAGCGGACAAGCTGCGCTTCCCCGCAGGGCATCGGCTCCGCGCACGTGTCGAGCTGTCGGCGGCCTCCCCCTCAGTGGTTGGACATCAAGTCCGGACGAGAGCCGCCTGAGCCTCGCTGCGGCGGCAAGCCAGCGTGCGTGATCGAACTTTTGTAGGTCGTAGGACCGTGCAAACGTATACGTCAGCGCCCTAGGAGCACCGACGGGCGGAGGCGCACACAGCCGCAACGACGCTAACACCGAAGAGTTCATGACAAGACCGATCGAAAGGAACTGAACGCATGCGGGTATTGGCAATTGGCGGGGCGGGAGTTAACGGAGCATGGGTGGTTCGCAGTCTGCTCAAGCATGGCCATGAGGTTGGAATTCTCGAGAATCGCAAGGACACGTCGCTGATCGAGGACGTTGCCGATCGGGTCGAGATGATCCAAGGCGACATCTGCGATGCCGACTGTCTGACCGACGCAATGGTGCGATTCCAGCCAGAGTGCGTCATCCATCTAGCCGCCGTGCTCGACGCCGATGGAGATCCGACCACTGCAATCGCGGTGAACATCGGCGGTACCGCGAATGTTTGTGCAGCAGCGGCGGCGGCCGGTGCAAAACGTGTGGTCTTCACCAGTACGAAGGGTGTGTACGGTCCCAGTGTCGGCGAACGTGGATTTCCGCAGTACGAGCAGGTCAAGGAAGACGACGAACGTCGTCCCCAAGAGATGTATGGCATTACCAAGGCCGCGACTGAGGACGTGTTGTGGTGGTACGGACGTAACACCGAATTGGAGTGTGTCAGTATACGTTTCGGCATGATCTTCGGGCCCGGGAAGCGGCGGCGTCATGCCGAAATGACCGGATTCGGGCAGATGATCTCGATCTACGACGCGATGATCGAGATGCCGGCGTCAGGGCAACCTTTTGCGATCGCTCAAGGTGCTGACGAGCGCAATGACTTCACTTACGTCCTCGACGTCGCCGACGCCATCGTCTGCGTCGCTTTGGCTCCCGGACGCCTCCAACACGTTGCCTACAACGTGACGAGTGGAACCTCGATATCGACGAGCGAATTCGCTGAAGCGGTTCGAAGGGTTATCCCCGGCGCCGACCTGAAGGTGGGACCAGGCCTGAACCCCATGGAGATGCAGCTTCCCCACTACACGAACCTGGACGGCACGCGAATGTACGAGGAGTTCGGGTGGAAGGCCCAGTTCGATTTGGACAGCGCCATCCGGCACGACTACGAGTACCTGAAGTCGCACTCGGTCTGACGTCGTCCAGACCACCGGTGTCAGATCGAGAAACGAATCGGGCACCCGCCTGATTTACGAAGGAGCAGTTCATGGGTCGGCTTGAGGGCAGGGTTGCCATCGTCACGGGCGCAAGCGCGAACATCGGTGGAGCGTTGGCAAGAGGACTGGCGGCAGAGGGGGCCAGGGTCGTTTGTACGGATATCGTCGAGGAAGTCGCCATCGCATCTGCAGCGAAAGTAACGGAGAGTGGTGGGGAAGCGATCGCGGTAGCTGGCGATGTCACCGATGAAGCACACCCGTCCGAGGTTGTATCCAAGGCGCTCAAGCAGTGGGGCCGCGTCGACATACTCGTGAACAACGCCGTCATGTTCAAACAGAACGGCTTGTTCACGATGGCTCTGTCGGACTATCGCCGCCAACTTGATGTCATTTTGACCGGGGCGTTTTTGTTCACCCGGGCGGCCGCCGAATCAATGATCACCGCAGGCACCGGGGGAAGCGTTATTAACATTCTTTCCACGGCGGCGTGGCAAGGCGTGCCCGGCAACATTGGCTACGCGACGGCAAAGAGCGGTCTGATCAACTTCACACGCTCGACTGCGATGGAGCTTGCTGGGCATAACATCCGCGTCAACGGGCTCACCCCGACGGCCACGCATTCGGACGACCCGGCAGTTGTCGCACGGGTGGAGGCAATCCACGGCGAATCCACGCAGTGGCCCGTAGATGCCTTAGGGCAGATCCCGATGGGTCGGCTACCCAGAGCTGAGGACTACGTTGGTGCTGCAGTGTTCCTTGCCTCGGACGACTCCGCGATGATCACAGGCAGCAACATCACCGTCGACGGGGGCGGCACTGCCAAGTACTGGCAGTGGGTCCCTCACACGAACGGAATTTGAGCGGCCTGCCCGCCTCGTCGAAGAAGAGCGTGTCTCATGTGGGGAGCTTCTTGAAGCAGGTGAGTGCGGCGGCGAGGTGAAGGAAGCAGGCGAAGTGTTCGCCGTGGGGCTCGTAGCGGATGGTCATGCGCCGGTAGCCGGTGAGCCAGGCGGATGGGTCGGCCGCGCGGCGAGGTGTCTGGTGAGGCAGATCCTTTTCCTAGAAAATAGCCCTGGAGTTCGTTGGGGCCCGGGGTCTCGGTTCGCCTGCTGGACCTGTGGGTTTTCCGTGTTCTGGTCGTTCTTGGCCGTTCTGACTCAACTTCAGATATTCTGAGCAGATCTCGCTCTTGATGATGCTCCAGCAGTGAAGTTGAAGGCCAGGAGGCGTGGTGGGGTTGTCGGTCGTGAGGGATCTCCGCGAGGTGCGTGCGGCGGTGGGCCCAGAGGATATCGAGCGGTTCGAGACCGACGTGTTCGCAGGGTTTGTGCTCGCCCGTTGTGCGGCTGGCTTGTCGGACAACACGATTCGCTCGGATGTCAGCCACTTGGAGCAGGTTCGGACCTGGTTCGGGAAGCCGTTATGGGACATGCTGCCCGCGGACGCGGACTCGTATTTCGGCACGGTGCTGCGCCCGGTGCCGATCCCCACGAGACTTGCTCGAGCGCAGGCGCTCAAGACCTACTTCGAGTTTCTGGAGCTGCGGCACAAGATCGAGATTCACAACCTGACGGGCCGGGTCGTAGAGTGCCCGATCGACGAGATCAACCGGCCCAGGGGTCGGCGGAAGGCCAAGCTGCGCATCCCGCCGGCCGCCGAGCAGATCGCACAGTTGTTCGTCGGGTGGCGCGAGGAGCTGGCGACTTGCCGCAAGTTTGGGCCTGTTGCCCGCAACTACGCCGCAGCCCGGTTGATGTCCGAGGTGGGGTTGCGGGTCAACGAAGCCCGTCACCTGGACCTGACCGACATCAAGTGGGATCTGGGCCGGTTCGGCAAACTCCATGTCCGGCATGGCAAAGGTGCTCGTGGTTCCGGGCCCCGCGAGCGCATGGTGCCGCTGATCAACGGCGCGGGCCGGACCCTGCGATGGTTCGTCGAGGACGTGTGGTGCCAGCTCGGCGACGATCCTGCGCGCCTCGGCGCGCCACTGTTCTGTTCGGAGCGCCGTAATGCCGATGGCACTGCCGCTCGGGTGGGTAGCGAGGCGTTGCGGGCCGGCCTGGCCGAGGCCGCGACCCGGCACCTGCCGGAATGGTCGGACAGTCTGACTCCGCATGTCCTGCGCCATTTCTGCGCGAGCCAGCTGTATCTAGACGGGATGGACTTGATCGCTATCCAGGAAACGCTAGGCCACGCCTGGATTGCCACAACCATGAATTACGTCCATGTCCATCGCACGCATGTCGAGGACGCATGGCTTGCCGGGCAGGACCGCGCCGCCCAGCGTCTGAAGGGACTGAAGATATGAGGTGGAACTTGAGGTTGGCCGCCGCCAACCGTGGCATCTGGAAAGCCAGCGAATTGCAGCGCCAACTCGCCCAGCACGGCCTGGTGATCAGCGCCGGGAAGATGTCCGGGCTGTGGTCCGGCAGCCCGGCCAGCGTCAAGCTCGACGACCTGGACATCATCTGCGCCGTGCTGGGCTGCGGGGTCGAGGAGGTGCTGATTCCCGAGCCCGACAAGGTCAATCGGCCGGTCGCGGACGCCGAGCCGAAGGTCTCGACCGGGACCAGCGGACCGGTGGTGACGCCCAAACGCCGTGACGGCCGGTCACTTCCACCCGAGTGAGCAAGCGGGGACCGGACGTGACGATGGAGCAGGCGCGGGCTCCCCGGCGGGCACCGGACAAGCCGGCGGAGAGCTGCCCCGAATGCCTGGCCTGGGGCGTGTTGTATGGCGGCTATTGTCGCGCCTGCTACGACTTCCGGCGGCGCCATCCCAGCGCTGCCTGTGCTGGGTGCGCTCGGGTCGTGCCGCTGAAGAACAGCCATTGCCGACTCTGCTGGCTGCAGGCCGCCGCGCTGTCCGCGGATCCTCCGGTCGTCACCGAGGACGATCTCGGTCGGGTCACCTGCCACCAGTTGTGGTTCGCGGGGATGACCAAGATGCGCGGCCCGCGCTCCGGTGTGCGGCTGCGCGCCCGCCTCCGCGCCTCCGCCGTCGCCCTTCCGTCACCAGAGCCGAAGCCGGTCGACAGCGGGCAATTACAGCTGCACCTGCCAGGGGCCGGCCGGGCTTTCGACTGGGTCCGGCACGCCGAACCCACCAGCCCCGCGCTGATCCGCGCGCGCCGGATCGCCCAAGCGCTGGGCGAGCGCCGAGGCTGGAACACCAAGCTGGCCGCCGAACTGGACCGGGCGCTGGTCATCCTGCTGTCCGGACACGGCGACGGCGAGCAGTTCCACTACTCGGACCTGATCGGCGTGCTGCACCGCTATGGGGTCAGCATCAACCGGGTCGCCGAAGTGCTGGCCGAGATGGGATTGCTGGTCGATGACCGCGTCCCGGCCTTCGACACCTGGCTGGAGGACAAACTCGCCGACCTCGCCCCGGGCATCGCCGCCGACGTCCGCGACTGGGCGCAGGTATTGCGGCACGGCGGACCCCGCAGCCAACCCCGCAACATCAACACCGTCCGCCGCTACGTGCGCGCCGCCCACCCCGTTCTGGTCGAATGGTCCACACGACACGACCACCTGCGCGAGGCCACCATCGGCGACGTCAACGCGGTCGCCGGCGCCTTGCGCGGCCACCCGCGCCGCCGAACCCTCGGCGCGTTGCGCTCGCTGACGCGGCACTGCAAGAAGAACGGCACCATCTTCACCGACCCAGCAGCGCGAGTCCGTATCGGACACCGCGACGAACCGATCATTCTTCCCTTGGGCTCCAACCAAATCGACGACGCAACCCAGGCCGCAACCACACCGGCAGCCCGGATCGCGCTCGCCCTGGCCGCGGTTCACGCCGCCCGCCCGGAAGCCATCCGCACCCTGCGCCTGGACGACGTCGACCTCGGCAACCGGCGGCTGACCATCGGCACTGTGACCCGCCCACTCGACGAGCTCACTCACCGGCTCCTGATCGACTGGCTGGAATACCGGCGGAGACGCTGGCCCAACACCGCCAACCCGCACCTGATCATCAACAAACAGACCGCCTCGACCACCCGAGCCATCAGTGTCAACGCGCTCACCGCGCCATTCCGCCGCCGAGCCGCCACACTGGAAGCCCTACGCGTCGACCGTCAACTCGACGAAGCGCTCACCCACGGCCCCGACCCGCTCCACCTGGCCGTCCTGTTCGGACTCGACGAGACCACAGCGATCCGATACTCCACAGCCGCGCGACAGATCCTCCAAACCCCAGCCGAGGAACACGATCCACCGAGTTGAGCACGAACCCAAGGATCAACTCACCCCAAATCCACTGAGCACCCTCGGGTTCCCGCCGAAGAACCCTCAGTTCGCGTGAACTCCGGGCAAAGGCGCGGCCTCCCGCCGAACCGGACTTGATGGTTTCCCGATCATCCGGCTCTCCGGTGACTATTGCGTGGGCGGTGCGGCGCGTCTGCCGCGCTCACGCAGGACACTCAGCACCGTTTCGGCGCTCTGCATTACGCATACCTCCCGATCTGTCGTGTCCACATCACCTGGCCTCCTTCGCCCTTGTGGTCGGCTTTCCCGACCTCCTCGGCCGGTCGTGACTCCGGCGACTACTACGAGGCCTCCGTCGCCATGGGGCTCGCGCCCGGTAGGCGATCCCGCGTTCGTCTCTAATACTGCAACGGCACTTATGGGATGTGTCCTCGGGTTCGGTAATGGCAGATGCGAGCCTGGTGCTGTCGGCGTCTCCGCCAGTGCGACCACGACCAGACGTGCTCGTCGGGGCGGGCGTGTCGCAGGATCAGATGCACGAGCAGCCGCCGGATCTCGGGTACCGTGTAGCCGATCATGCCCTGACCGTCGATCCCGATTCCCCCTTTACCGCTTCGGTTTTCGTCCCGGCAAGCCAGGCGAGGGCGAGCATCGACAAGGTGGCATGGGCGTACCAGGCCCGGAAGGTACGCACCTGATACTGATCGAGGCCGGCCTCGTTCTCGGCCTGCTGGAAGCACTCCTCGACCCGCCACCGCGATCCGGCGACGGCGGCGAGGTCGGTGAGCGTGGTCCGCCGGGGTCCGGCGCAGATGTAGTACGCGATCTCGGTCGGGTCCGGCAGGGACCGGCGGGCGAGCAGCCAGTGCCCACGCCCGGGGCCCAGGCGATCCGGATCGGGATCCGCACCCAGGAGTATTCCCGCGGTCCGTGCGCGCCGTCGCCGGCGGAGATCCGGCGCCACTGCTTCGGCGGAACGGCGGCGATCATCTGGTCGGCGCGGCCGGTGCGCCCGTCCGGGGTGAAGACGTCGTCGTTGCGGCGGGTGGCCAGCACGTAGGAAATATCGCGTTCCTCGAGCCACACCCGTAGGTACTTCACCTGACCGTACGCTTCGTCGGCGGTGAGCCAGGAGAACGGCACCTTCGCGTCGAGCGCGCGTTGGATCATGTGCTGCGCCAGCACGGGTTTGGTCGCGAACTCGACCTCGTCACCGATGCCGGCGGCGCGGCAGCGGTCTCGGTCGGAGGTCCACGATTCGGGCAGGTACAGCTCCCTGTCGATGAGCGCGTGCCCGGCGCCGGACGCGTAAGCGAGGAACACCCCGATGTGACAATTCTCCACCCGCCCGGCGGTGCCCGAGTACTGGCGCTGCACCCCGGCCGAGCGGGTGCCCTTCTTGAGGAATCCGGTGTCATCGACGATCAACACCCCGGCCGGATCGCCGAGCCGTTCGACCACATAATCACGGACATCGTCACAGACCCCGTCGACGTCCCAGTCCGCCCGCCGCAGCAACCGCTGCATCCCGTCCGGGCTCACCTCGCCGGCCCGCTCGGCGAGAGTCCACCCATTCTTGCGTTCCAGACCCGCAACCAAACCCGCCACATACTCCCGCACCCGGGTGCGTGGCTCCGACCGGACGAACCGGCCGGAGATCCGCTCATGCAACGCTTCCAACTCGGCAGCAACCAGATCGACAACCACCCAACCAGTATCGCTTACCTGGCAAGTAAGTGCCGTTGCAGTATTAGAGGCTTACGCTATCTGTTACCCGTTCGAGGCGCGGTACTACCTGCTCGGCGAAACGTCGGATACTCCCGATGGTCTCCTCATGGGTCATATGACCAGCCTGGCCCATATGCAGCAGATGGCCAAAGCCCCCGACGCGGTTGTAAAAACGCTCGATCTGATCAGCCACGGTTTTCGGACTGCCGGCGAAGAGAATGCCCTTTTCGATCAGTTCGTCGGTCGACATCTCGGCAAGAGGAAGTGGCGACGTTGCGGGCGGGCCCGAGCTCGGTGCGTTGGGCCCGCGTAGCGCCGCAGCGCGCACGAAGTAGGGCATGTAGCCAGGAGGGTAAGTGAACTCCTTGGTCACCTTGTTGTTCCTGAGGTACCAAAGCAGCTTGTTCGCTCCCTCAAGCCCCTCCTCATCCGTCTTTCCGGTGAAGGTCAATGCGGCGTAGCCGAACCGATCGTCACCTGGCACTGCCTTGCCGGTCTCCTCGCATCGGTCGCGATAAGCTTGAAACATCTTCCGCGCTCCCTCGAAGCCGGCAAGGAACGTCGCCAAGCGGAAGTCCTTGTCAGCGACTGCGGTAACGCTGCCAGGTGAACCGGAGGTCACCCAGACTGGGGGAGCGGGTTGTTGATAAGCACGCGGCCAGATATTGACCTGACGGTGGTGGAAGAACTCTCCTTCCCAGTTAAACGGACCGTCGTGCGTCGTCAGGGCCTTCATGATGAGGTCGATCGCTTCCCACATCCGTTCATTCGTGCGAACCGGATTCGTGTTGGTCGCGTTGATCTCGTACTGCGCACCGCGGACAAAGCCGAGATCGAGTCGACCGTGGCTCAGCAGATCGACGAGCGCCATCTCTTCTGCAACGCGGATCGGGTCCGGCCGGTTCGCTACAGGGTTACCCAAGACCAAGATTCGGGAGTTGGTCGTGATTCGAGCGAGGATGGAGGCAAGTAAAGAGACGGACACCGTCATGCACGTCGCAGTGCCGTGGTGCTCGTTGATCATGATGTTGATGCCGCATTCGTCGGCGACCTGCCATTCGCGGATATAGCGGTCCCATAACCCGGCGGCGCGTTCCGGTTTTATCACACCGTTCGGCAGCGTAACTCGCACCGACTCGTAGGTCTCTGAATCGGGCAAATCCGGGTATGCACATTCACTGAAGTGCCAGTACTCCATGTTGAACGCTCTCTCTCGTATAGTTCAGGCGTTGAAAGTCGTGATGAGTTGGGCAACGTCGTCCGGGCGATCGACCTGGGCACGGTGACCTGCCGCCTGGACTTCCTCGAACCGAGCACCGGGAATCTCAGCAGCCAGACGACGTCCGTAGTCGGAAGGCACGATCCCGTCGAGTGCGCCCCACACGACCAACGTGGGCACAGCAATCCATCCGAGCCGGTGTCTGAGGCGCGGGTCGTGCAGGTAAGGCGCCCAGCCGTAACACGCGAGAGCCTCCTCGTTGCGAGTGACCTCAAGCACGTCGTTTTCGCCTGCGTGCTTGGGGTCGCCGAGCGCACGACTCGCATCGGCGTACTGCAGCGTCTCCAGTTTGGCGCGTGAGGTGGCGAAAACATCCACGATGTCGCGGTCTGTTGGGCCTCCGAACTTCACACCGACGCTGTCGACAAGAATTAGCCGCGCGATGTTCGGAGAACGGCGCGCGGCCATCTCGAGCGCGACCCAACCACCGAACTGCAGACCGATCACCGTGACGTTTGTGTAGCCTGACCGTTCGATCCACATCAGATAGATGTCGGCGAGGTCCGCCACAGAGCGGCACCAATCAGGCTGAGGGGAGTGGCCGAATCCGGGGTGGCTTGGAGCCACGACTGTGAAGTGCTTACTCAACGCTGTCACCAGGTCCGAGTTCTCGCTGGCGCGCTCGGCTCCAGTAAGAACCAGCGCGATCGGCAGACCCTCACCCTCGATCTGCGCATCGAGATAGACGCCCTGACCGAAATCCACACCGCTGTCGGCATTCACCAAGTCGAGCATTTGCACGGGTTCCTCCAAACCGATCGGTCACGGCCTCGCGCCTGCCGTGAGCACTCATTCGTCACAGAACAGTCTTGCGCGCCGGTAACGAAGCGCCTGTGACCTAGATCCACCGTCTCGTGGATCGGCAGTCCGTTTCTGTCCACGGCCAGAGCAGCGGCGGAGCCGCTCGTGGAGAGCTACAGCGATGTTTGTTCGCGACGATCTGGATTCGCTCCCATTCCATCGGAGCAACCGCGAAGAGCACGATTTTGTGATCACCGGCGGAACGGTCGTCTATCGGCAGTCGAGCGTGGCGACCAGGTGATGAAGACCGCACCGTCGCTGTATGCGTGCCATGTGACGTCCGCGAATCAATCCGCTCTGCGAGATGCGAGAGCTGTAAATATCTCCGACCGGTCGCTGCCCAGAACACTGATGCCGGGAGCGGTTGAGCCTCGTCCAAGTCGAGGAGTCGCTGGCGATCGAGATAGATGAGGGCTCGAGTGACACCGAGGTGAACGAGCTAGCGGCCTAGCCGATGGGTCCCGTGGGGCTAGTCGTCTAGGGCCGTCTAGGGCTGCAACACCGCTGGGGGAACGCACGGCGCAGCTCCTTGCCACGCTCTACCCGTCGATGGAGAAAAATTGCTGCGTACGTGGCTGATTTCTGGAGCCCGCGGACAACTCCTGCGCCCGACCCGATTACTGAGACCCGCCCGGCGCGTGATGCTCATTTTCCCAACCCTGCTCACCTACATTCACGGCAATTCGCCTCTTTCGGTGCGTCTTTGACGTCTGTCAGCGTATTTTCGCCGCACCTCCGATGTCTGTGGCCGACGTCTGGCATCGCGGTCGTCGAGGGGACGGGCGTGACGGCGGACGTGAGTCACAGACATCCGCGTTGCGGGTCGGCGAGCCTAGCCGTTGGGCAGGCGCATCGATAGCGGTCGTCTGCAGGAAATTACCGTCATTCTAAGGGAGACATCATGGGGGCGAACCGATTCGTGCAGACGTCAGACGCCGTTAGCTTGCACGTGCGCGATGAGGGAGACGGCGTTCCTGTGCTGTTCTTGCACGAATACGCCGGCGATGAGCGGAGTTGGTCACGCCAGGTTGCCGAACTGAAGAGCCAGTTTCGATGCGTGACGTTCGCTGCGCGGGGCTACCTGCCATCTGACGTCCCGACTAGCCCTGCTGCGTACTCGTGGCAGCGCGCCGTCGACGACGTTCTCACCGTTCTGGATGCACTCGACATCACGACCGCACATGTGGTCGGGCTCTCGATGGGTGCCTATACTGCCCTTCAACTGGGATTGCGTCGTCCCGATCGGGTGCGATCGGTCATGGCTGTCAGCGCGGGTACCGGCTCAGATCGCGGGATACGGCAGGCGTACGTGGCTGAGGCGAACCACATCGCAGATCTACTGCGGTCCGAAGGATGCGATGTCGTCGGGAGACTGATGGCCGTCGGTTCCAGCCGAGTGCAGCTCAAGCAGCAGAATGAGCCGGCGTGGCATGAGTTCATCGCGCAGTTCTCCGATCACTCAGCCGAAGGTCTCGCACTTACGATTTTGCAGATCCAGGCGAGCAGGCCCTCCCTGCAAGATCCGCAGCTAATCGAGGACTTCCGGGGCTTCTCAGTCCCCCTCCTTGTGATGAACGGCGACGAGGACAATGCATGTCTCTCCACCGGACTGATGCTGAAGGACACAGTGCCTGCGTGCGGAATGCTGGTCCTGCCCAATTCGGGGCACGTCCCGAATCTCGAAAGTCCCTCGCTGTTCAACGACGTCGTCAGGCAGTTCGTCCGATGCGTCGAGTCGAACACTTGGCCGGAACGAGATCCCAGATCGCGAGCGAGAACGAAATATGCACTCGGCGAGGCGGAGCCCGCCGAGCAGACCACTCCGTAAGGGTCCTTACAGCAGCCTCACTCGAACAGCAAGAAGGGCGAAAGTGGAATGGGCGAGCAGATCCCAAGAAAGTACCGGATCGACGACGAGCTGATCGCGGCCGCGCTGGCGCTACCGAAAGTCGATCGGAGTGACATCGATGCAGCTCGCGCCGTGTACGCCAGTGGCATCGCAAGCGCGGCGAGAGATCCCTCAGTTGAGGAAGGTGTGTCCATCGAGCACTGTGACTTCGCCGCCGACGACGATAAGCGAATCAGGGCCCGTCTGTATCGACCCGAGAGGCGACTCACTGCCGGGGTCGTCTATCACGCGCACGGTGGCGGTCTCATTCTCGGTGATCTCGAGATGACCCACGCCAGGAACATTCAGCTGGCACGGGAGCTGGGATGCCTCGTGATGTCGATCGACTACCGGCTGGCCCCCGAGTGGCCCTTCCCCACACCTCTCGAGGATGTGTACAGCGGGCTTGTCTGGCTGCACGACAATGCTGATGAGCTGGAGGTCGAACCGTCGGCGATCGTGCTGCACGGGATCAGTGCGGGTGCCGGCCTGGTTACGGCGACGGCGCTCATCGCCCGTGATCGGGGCGGGCCAGACATCCGGCTCCAGTTCCTCGCTACACCGATGCTGGATGACCGATTGACGTCTGAGAGCAGCCTCCGGTTCGTGGACACCCCTGGGTTCACGAGGAGCGACGCGCAAATCTGCTGGAATGCCTACCTGGGGCAGGCAGTTGGTGACGAGGTGTCGCCGTATGCAGCCCCCGCGCGGGCATCTGATCTGTCGGACCTTCCGCCGGCGTACATCTCTGTCGCGGAGTTCGACCCGTTGCGGGACGAGGCCATTCTCTATGCCCAATCGCTGCTGCAGGCAGGTGTGGCCGTGGAGCTGCACCTGTTCCCGGGCACTTTCCACGGATCCTCCGCGGTCCAGAGTGCGACGGTCAGTCGACGTCAGTGGTCCGACGAGGTCGCCGTACTTCGAAGCGCGATGATGCCAAAGGGCATCCCGACATGACCAAGAGTTCTCGAGAGCGTGGATAACGGTAGACCGCCGAGCAGGACCGCATTACTCAGTGGCGTCCGAGCCCTGGATATCACCCGGCCTTGGCCCGGCCCGCACTGCACACGACTCTCTACCTTCGCGCTGAAGTGAGCAAGATCGAGGCCGCAGACGCACCTCGACCCGGCGGCGACTGGTCGGCCAGACCCCTTCGGTCTGGTCCACCGCCACAAGCTAGAGTCTCGCCGTCGACATCAGGACGAGCGTGGACGAGATTTCGTCACGGCCTGGCCGCGCGGTTTACCGGTCGGGGTGATCCGGCCTTCGAACGTAATCGCGAACGCGCCCGCGCTGGCTTCCGGCCAAACCGTTATCGCCAGGACACCCATCACGACCGACCGGTATCGTGGTTGTCGTAACCGAGATGCTCGGTCATCTCCTGCATCCAGCGCTGGTTCGAGCACGTCGTTGTCAACGGGTCGAGCAGCCCGATTTGGCCGATCAAATCCACGCCCTGCTCCTTGGCCTGCATCAGGAGTTGCTCAGCCAGCTGTTTTGATCCGCCTCGTTCGCCACGCCGGTTCAAAGTGTTTCGGACATCTGGAGATCGACCCCCGCCATGCTCACGCTCGGCGTGTTAAACCAAGTTCCACCGTTGTTCCCAGTGACACGATGGATCGTGTTGGCCGGTGCGCTCTACCGTTGTTTCCCCTCCGTGGCTTATGTCAGTTTTGCGGCTGGCCGACACCACAACGATCGGCCGACCTGGCTTGATAGGAGAGCGTGGCGTCGACCCTACTGGGATGTGCCGATCGACCGGTAGAGCCACCCACCCGCAACCTGGGCAGGAGACATACAACCAGGATGGTCATCGGGATCGATGCGCACAAGCGCCCCCACACCGCCGTCGGGGTCGATCAGACGGGACGACAACTGTCGACGAAAACCATTGGTACGAAAAGCAAAGACCATCTGTCGCTGCTGCGCTGGGCGACTGAACAGTCTGGTGATCGACTATGGGCCATCGAGACTGCCGTCACCTGAGCACCTGAGCCGGCGCCTC
>NZ_JBFUGT010000105.1:0-20916 GCF_056402775.1 Rhodococcus sp. P3_B8 | reverse complement strand
TGGGTGCACTGGTACAACACCGGCCGGCTCATGCATCGTCTCGGGCGGATCCCACCGGCCGAGTACGAAGCCAAGTACTACGCTGAACACCGTGCCGATCAACCGGTCGCACACAAATGACAGTGTGTGCATGAGACCCGGGATGGTTCAGGTTGTGCCGACGCGATGGTCGAGCGCCGTTGCGTACAAGGCACATGGGACGAACTGTCATCTCAACCCCCGCATGGTGCGCAGATCAGTTCGGGACCCGCGGAGATCGTGCGAGACTGCTCAGCTCGTCGAGAACCTGATCGACGGCAGTGGTCGGACTACGGACGTCATCGCCCTTCAACGCCCGGAGACAGTCACGAATGAAAGCGAGCATCGCGAGTTCGCGCTCGAGGTCGGCTGCAGTCCGGTCGCTCACGACTCTCATCCTGCCCCGAGCTGGCGGCCATAAGAATTGTGCGCCGCCGTCGAGACTCCCGCTAGCCGCGCGGCCGCATACCGCACCGAAGGGGCATGTTCCCTCTCCGCTGGCAGACGGAGCATTCTTCTCCGGCATGTCGTCGGCGGTCGAATCACCGAGCGCCCACACCACAAGCGCCGCGGCGACGACGACCAGACACACCTGCACCGTATTCAAGTCTCGACCGGGAGCACCTATCTTCGGCGAAGCGTGGACCGCCGATCAAGGCCGTTGCCGCGCTCTCGGGATCGGTGACGATGCCGAGCGAGCGACCAAAATGGTTTTGGCGCAGAACATGATCGAACGCGCGCTCGACGCGAAGGTGCCGTTCGCGTAGCTCACCGCGGACGAGGCCGCCGGTCAGATGAAGTCCCTGCGAATCTGGCTCGAGGAACAAGAAGTGTCGTACGTGCCGGCCACCAGCCTGGGCGTGTACGACGAGTTTCTCAACACGCAATTTCAGCAGAGCGGAATCGGTTGTGACGCTGGGGAATCTGCTCTCGCCGATTTCAGCGTCAGGTTACTGTGTAGCGCCTTGACCGTGTCGTGGTCACTATCGAGGTAGCGACGTTGACGCATTCCCCAGTGCTCGGCTGGTGTTCCTCGGGTAGTGGAACCATTTGAACTGCTTTCGTTCTCGAACGGTAAGCCCACCCCACACACCGAACTGCTCATCCGCGTCCAGCGCGTAGTTCAAGCAGTCGTCGCGAACGACGCATCCATCACAGATTCGCTTCGCAGCGCCGGAAGGCTCGTTTAACGAGTCGCTTCCCTCTTCGGCCTCGAAGAACGTTCTAGGGTCGTAGTCACGACACCTCGCATGGACTTGCCACCCCGAAGAATCGACTTCAGTTCGCGGCACAGTCCCTGCACCTTCGTCGTATTCAGATGATCGAAGCATTCTTTCCGCTCAATTTGAAACCTTTTTGTGGTGGGCCCGCCTCCCGCGCCGCATACCTCACTGACCTGCTACCTCAGTGGGGTATGCGACTACACGAGCGCTCCTGATTAAGCGAACGCTGACGCGACCGCTTCCGAGAGCAAAGCGCCGTTGTGGGTGCTGAGTCCGTTCTTCAGCCCGGGATCGGCTTCGCATGCGGCCTCGTATCCGTTGTCTGCGAGTGAGACGACGTACGGCAGTGTGGCGTTCGTCAGAGCGTATGTCGATGTTCGCGGTACGGCACCTGGCATGTTGGCGACGCAGTAGAAAACCGATTCGTGAACGCGGTACGTGGGCTCGGCGTGCGTCGTCGGAACCGAGTCCTCGAAGCAGCCACCCTGATCGATCGCAATATCGACCAGCACCGAACCTGGCTTCATCCGCTCAACCAGGCTGTTGGAGACCAGCTTGGGGGCCCGCGCGCCCGGTACCAGGACTGCACCGATCACCATGTCGGCCGACAGAACTGCTTGTTCGAGTTCGAATGCATTCGACACGACCGTTTTCACGGTGCCCTGGTACTGGTCGTCGATTGCACGGAGTGCCCGGATGTTCAAATCCAGCACCGTGACGTCGGCGTGCATTCCGTGGGCGATAGCGATTGCATTCCTGCCCGAAACACCCGCACCGATCACCACGACGTTCGCGGGCCGAACGCCGGGGACACCGCCCATGAGCACACCGCGGCCGCCTCCGCTGGCCATCATGTGATAGGCCCCAGCCTGCGGTGCGAGACGCCCCGCGACCTCGCTCATCGGGGCCAGCAGTGGCAAAGAGCCGTCCGCAGCGGTGACGGTTTCGTACGCGATCGACGTCGTTCCCGACTCGAGGAGTGCATCGGTGCACGGCCTGGACGCGGCGAGGTGAAGGTAGGTGAACAAGACCTGATCCTTGCGCAGCCGCGAATACTCCTCAGCGATCGGCTCTTTGACCTTCAGCAGAAGATCAGCGGACGCCCACACCTCATCCGGATTGCTCAAAATCTGCGCGCCGGCGGCTTTGAAGTCGGCATCGGAGAAGGTCGAACCGACACCTGCCTGCGTCTCGATGGTCACATCGTGGCCGCGACCAACAAGTTCGTGCACGCCTGCGGGGGTGATCGCCACCCGGTACTCGTGGTTCTTGATTTCACGGGGTACACCGATCTTCACTGCTGCCTCCAAAAATGTGAGTGTGGAACTACTGGGTACTGCATGATTGGCTTAAAACTCATATGAAATTTCGATCGCTTCGGTTTCGGGGAGGCTTTGGCATGCCAGACGAAGCCCATCGTTGAGATCCTCGTCGTCCAGGACGTCATTTTTCAACATTTTGACGGATCCTTCGACGACTTGATACATGCACGAACTGCATTCACCTGCGCGGCATGAAAAAGGTGCGGCCAGTTTCTTATTCAACAAGAAATCCAGCAAAACTTGGTCGGCCGGCCAATCGTCATGATCGAACGAGACGTCGCCGATCTTTCCGGACACACGGAAGGATGGAACCGCCGACGGCGAAGTTGTCGAGGCCGAGCCTTCTTTGGCGGTCTCCGACAAGTCGTGCTCGGTGGTCACAGCTTCAATTTCGAACGGGTTTCCTTCGAGAGAGACAAAACGCTCGTGATGTTTACGCTCGCGGGGGAACCCCAATTGGTCCAATGCTGTAAGCGCCGCGGCCATGAAAGGGGCGGGACCGCACACGTAAGCGTCGTACGAGGAAAAGTGACGTACAACGTTCTTCAGCTGAGTGACGGTTGGTATCCCTTGGACTGATTCGAGCCAATGAATTGTCACAAATCTGTCAGGATGCTTGGCCGCGAGCTCACTCAATTCGCTGGCGAAAATGACCGATGCATCGTTTCGATTTGCGTAGAAGAGCACCACATCCCCGGTGCCGGTTGCCAGCGCAGATTTTGCGATCGACAACACTGGTGTGATGCCGCTACCTCCAGCGAAGAGCAACAGATTGGAGGACGCCTGACGGGTAGTGAACAGGCCTGACGGAGGCAGAGCTTTTAGTGTGTGCCCGACTTCGACGTTGTCGCACATCCAGTTCGAGCCGTAACCGTCTCGAACTCTCTTGACAGTGATCTTGAGTAGGTCCGTTTCATGAGGGGCGCTAGAGAGTGAGTAGCACCGCGCGGTCCCCCCTGCCTCGGAATCGGATGGCACCTCGATGGTCAGGAACTGCCCAGGCTTGTAAACAAGTGCCGAGGACGCCTCGAAGACGAACGACTTCGCATCGCTCGTCTCCTCGATTATGTCGACGACCCGCAGTTGGACCGACTCGGTCACATTAGATCCCATCTTCCGAGGTGTTCACCACCGCTATGGTTCCCGCAGACAGAACGTCGCCGCGTGGGCACTGCGTAACTGACGCCGGGTGTTAGAGACCCATCTGAACCGTCCCTTTGGTTCTGACCAGAGTTCCAGACTGGAGCGACGGCTCCGATACTCCTGCTGTCATGCATTGATCCAGCATGAATGGACACAGTGTCACGGTCGGAGAGTCCGGAGATAACTCCCGTTCGGTCTTCTGCCTGGACCGGGACTCGCGAAGACGCCGATCGCGGCAGAAAGCGGAGTATTGTCCCACGAATCTGGAAACTCCGCTGCAACATGTCCGGTACATGTCGGCAATATCCTGAGCGATGACCGACACTATGCCGGTTTTGAGACCTCAAGATCTGACAGCGTGGGGGTCAAGTGCATGCTTTGGGGGGGTGAAGAATGGCTTATCTCACAGCCGCAAAACCGCCTTAGGAGGCCCAATGACCACTCTCGATCACGGGACGTACTTCACCAGCCTTCCACGCGAGTACTACGTGTCCCCAGAACACTTCGCCACTGAGCTTGAGGAGGTCTGGGCTCGCCAGTGGGTGTACGTGGGTCATATTTCGCAGATCCCGAAGCGCGGGGACTACTTCACCTTCGAACTGGCGAACGAGAGCATCCTCCTGATTCGCGATGAAGGTGACACCGTGAATGCGGTTCACAACGTCTGCAGGCACCGCGCGCTCCGGTTGTGCGACCAGCCGACAGGTTCGGTCCGTAAGCGCCTGGTGTGCCCGTACCACTCGTGGAGCTATGCACTGGACGGCGAGTTGAAAACTGCAACCCGTCAGACCGACGGTGAGAACTTCAATTACTCGGATTTCGGACTGTACAAAATCCACGTCGACGTATGGAAAGGCTTCATCTTCATCTGCCTTGCCGACGAGGCACCGAAGCCGGTGGCTTCGATGATCGACGAGAAGAGCTCGGCGGATATGGACCTCATTGGGCCGACCCGCCTGAAGGTTGCACACGAAATCGTTTACGACGCTGAAGCGAACTGGAAGCTCCTCCTCGAGAACGGCGTCGAGTGCTACCACTGCCCCAGTGTGCACCCGGAGTTCTGCGTAGTGTTGAACGCTGAAGAGATGTCCGATTACTACGATCGTGACATGGTTCCAGAGGTCGTTCAGGGTCTGGTCATTCCGGTGAAAGCCGAACTCGACTCTCTGTCTATGGATGGCAGTTTCGTGTCGAAGAAGCTGCTCGGCGAGTTCGACAATGGTGTCGAAATACCCCGGGAGTTCGGGGCAGGATTCATGACTCAGCCGGGATATGCATGGGGTGGATTCCACCCAGACTATGGCATGGTCGCGACCACGATTCCGATCTCCGCCACGAGGACCAAGATGCTGTGCCAGTGGTTCGTGCACGAGGACGCGGTGGAAGGTGTCGACTACGACGTCGACGAATTGATCAAGATCTGGGACGTCACCAACGTTCAGGACTTGGCCATCCAGGAACGGCAGCAGCAAGGCCTCAGTTCCAGCAAATATACGCCGGGTCCGAACAGTTTCGACCAGGAGCCTGGAATCCGCGCATCATTGCGTCTTTACCTGGAAATGCTGGGAGAATTGGAAGAATCTGAGCGTTAAATCCAGCAGGACTCACTCGGTGTCGTCGTAAGGCTGCGCGAGGCGTCAGCTGGGTTCGTTGCGGCTTCCTGAATGGCAGCGGCTTGCAGTGTTTCCAGGGTATCTACCGCCTTGTGAGGCTGAATTCTATTCGTTGACAAGCCTCGAAATTGGCATTGTGCAAAATGAGGAAATATCTGTGCTGAAATTTTCAACCAACAAGTGGACTAACTTGGTGGTGTCGTACATGGCGCTGGTGGGTGGATTCATCGCCTACAACGGTTGGGCTCCAAGTCTCAACGACATCAAAGACGATCTGGCCTTGACCTTTTCGGAGGTCGGCAGTTTGTCTGCGGTGACGGGCCTCTCGGCGGGGATCATGATTCTGCTGGGAGGTCTTGCGGCGTCACGATGGGGAACCAAGAACGTTGTACTCGCGGGACTGGCGTGCGGGGTCGTCGGTCTCTTCCTGTTCTCGGTTGCTGGTGGTTACGCACTAGCCATCACCGGCCGTGCTATCAGTGGGTTCGCGGTCGGCTTGCTGTTCGTGGGCACGTACACCCTCGCGGCAGAGTGGTTCCAAAATGACAGGCAGACAAAACGCGCAACGGGCATCATGATGTCAGGCGACGGCGTCGGGGTGCTGCTGTCCATCTTCGTCTTGGCCTTCGTACTGAGCGCCTTCGGGTGGCGAAATGGCCTCGCCATCGAAGGAATCATTGTATTGGTCATGATTCCGATCGTTGTTCTCTTCACTCGGAACGTAGACAACCGAGCGAACGCAACTGAGCGTCGACAGACCGTCAGGCGGGCAGGCAAGCCCATCCTTGGCTCTTGGGCTGGTGTGAAGCATCGCAACGTGCTTATCGCGACCATCTACTGGTGTGGAGGGGTCGGCCTTCTCACCCTCATTACTGGATGGCTGCCAGCGATTTTGGTGGACGAGGCAGGCTGGTCGGAAAGCACAGCTGGATTCTTCTCCTCGATGTTCTCGGTGATCGGGATGACGGCTGCATTCTCCGCCGCCTTCTTGACGGGACGAGCGATCAACCACAAAACACTGATTCTGAGGTCTGGCCTGGTCATCGTTGGTGCGCTGGCTGTGCTCACACTCGGGCTCGCTATAGGAAACTACGTCGTAGTCGTGGTAACTGCCCCGATCGTTGGGCTGGGCCTGTACTTCGGTGAGCCTCTGGCACTCTCGATGGCGATCGATTCCGTAGACGATGAAAACGCAATCGGTCTGGTGAACGGTCTCGTGATCGGCGTTCCTTGGCTTACCGCGGGAACGCTCTTTCCATACACACTCGGATGGATTCGGGATTTGACCGGTAACTACACGGTGGGCTTCGCCTTAGCCACTGTTGTTATTATCGGCTTGTGTGTGATATCGGTTCTCTTTCTGAAGCCGGTTTCCGTCGAACCTCAGGATACGAGCACTCCGTTGCAGGAATCGGTGTAGGCCCCACTCCCCCGAACTGCCGTGGGTGCGCATAACCCGAGAAGATCGCGTGAGGTCGTTCTGTATCCATAGACTAAGCCCGTCACGCCGCTGACCTCGATTCGAGGCGGTATAACGCCACCCTCTGCATCAGATCTGAGGGTGGCGTTACGGGTTTGGTCGCGCACATTCTGGCATCTCGACTTCGGCTGGGGCGACGGCTCACAGAGACACATCTCGACGATTTCTGCACAACACAGCACGGTTTACACCGTCTTCTTGAACCCACCCAATACGGGGCAATCGGGGCGGCTGGAAGGCTTCCCCGCCGAAGCTCTGCAGCGCAGTTCGTCGGCCGGAGAGTGTGCATAGTGGTCGGACTGTCGCGCACACCGAACTGGACCAGCATCAAGAAACTGCGCGGTGGTCAGTTGGTCAAGTGGGGTCCGGCGAGTGAGAGGCCAGGTGAGTATGGTGCGGGCAGTGCCCGTGCACAGGCGTCGCGTCCGATGCCGACAACCACCTCGCGGTGAGTATTCGACCTCGAAGTTGGCGGCGGCATCGTTCGTTTGTCGTATCCGGGCTAACAACGATGGTCATTATCTCGCTGATCCGAAGGATCCTGAAGGCACCTGCAACGCACCCGGCTCGACCATGCGAAGACCGCGCGGTCGCTGACCCGCAGAGCTGGCAGAGAGGATAATTGAAGTATGGACTCAGCTAGCAACGGTGTCAGCCAGACAACACCAGCAGGTGGCGCGCTCACTGTTCATGCTGCACTTGATCTGCCGATTCTGCGTGGTGGCGCCCCCGAGGTCGTGGTGGGCGCAGAGGCCTTGGATCGCCCGATCAGGTGGGTGCACGTCGTCGAAGTAAGGGACATCGCATCGGTGCTTCGGGGCGGAGAGTTGCTACTGTCCGAAGGGCGAATGTTCGGCAGTGCGGTAGAAGATCGAAGGCTGATCGCTGAGCTCTCCGAACGCGGTGTAGCCGCACTGGTCATCGAGCTAGGGCCACGTCACCGCACACTGCCGAAGAATATTGTTGTCGCCTGCCGTGAACACGGGTTGACACTGATCGCCTTACATTTGCCTGTGGCGTTCATCGACATCACAGAAGCCATTCACAGTCAGATCGTGTCTTACAAGCTCACCCTTCTCGATAGCGCGCATCAGCTGCAGGATCGTCTGACACATCTCGCACTTGCCAACGGACGTATCCCGGAGATACTGGATATTCTTGCCGAGGCTGTGCAGAACCCGGTGATCTACGAGAGGCAACACGGGGGGTTCGTGTATCAAGCCCTGCACACCCTGACTGAGAGGGACGTATCCGCCGCCTGGGAAGCCCATACTCGCAGACTCAACTCCGCCCCAGCCGCTTTGGAGACTATGCTTGCTGTCGGTGAACGCTCGGCAGGGCGGCTCGTCGCGCTGGCGATGAATCGTGCGTTCACAGAAGCTGACGAGGTGGCGCTCGAGCGAACCGCGGGGATCATCAGCTTGGTTTTGATGCGGGACGAACACCAGGACAGCGTCGCTGCGCGCAATCAGAGGGGATTCCTCACGGCTTTGATGCATGGAGAAATGCCTCCGTATCGAGCCGAAGCAAGAGCTGCGACTCTGGGTTTCGTGGCTCCGGTTTTGTTGCCGCTGGCCATTCGTGCCGCAGCCCACCACCGTTCTCGGCCACTGAGTTTGGAAGATCGCCTATGGAAGCAAATCTGGGATGACGTCAACTCGGAGATGACGGGCCGTCGAATGAGCGCGATGATCGATCAGGCACCGTCGAATGACGTCAGTTTGGTCATGTTGGGCTTGGAGGATGTAGCTCAAAGGAAGACTGCGATCGACCGCTTCGCAAATGTCGTGCAGGAGGCCGCGGACCGCCACATCGGTGTACCCCACGGGGCAATCATTTGTGCCGGCTCGGCAGTGCACACGTGGCAAGCCGCTGGTGAGGGGCTCATTCTGAGTGTTGAGGCGATGGAAGGTGCCATGCAGAGCCAGCCAAGACCCTGGCACGATGCGGTCGATCTCGATCTCGACAGATTGTTGTGGAGCCTGCGGCAAAATCCGGACCTTGCGAGGTTTGCCCACCTTCGCCTCGATACTCTGCTCGACCACGATCGACAACGACGCAAAGAGCTGTTCAAAACGCTTCAGGTGCTTCTTCGTTTGAATGGTCGGAAGGCTGAAACGGCCCGGGCCCTGCACCTCGAACGTCAATCGCTGTACAGCCGTGTCGAACGGATCGAATCGCTGCTTGGGGTGGATCTTGACGATCCGGACACCCGACTCGGTCTTCATCTGGCTCTACGCATCATGCGTCAGTTGCCAGAAGTCACCGATGATATCTGGGACTGACGCTCGGGTCTTCGATGTCATTGTGATGACGCATCAGTTCAAGCTGTCGGCGACGAAAGCCACTGCCTGACATTCTGTCCATTGTTCTCGCGGGTCCCACCAGGAAATGTTGCCAGGTGATAGGCCGGGTGTTACTTGCGCGTAGACGAGTGCAAGGCCCCGGTCACAGAGAGAGGGCAGATGAACCATGGCGATCGCAACTATCAACCCTGCTACCGGCGAAACGGTCAAGTCGTTCGAGCCAATGCCCGAACGGGAGGTGCAGGAACGTATTCGAGTCGCTGATGCCCGCTGGAAGCAGTTCCGCACCGTCAGCTTCGAGCAACGAGCGGTCTGGATGCGCGCGGCTGCCGATCTTCTGGAAGCGGACATCGACGAAGTAGCTGCGTTGATGACCTTGGAGATGGGCAAAACACTCGCTTCTGCGCGAGGTGAGGCCGCCAAGTGTGTGAAAGGGCTCCGCTTCTACGCCGAGAACACCGAAGCCATGCTCGCAGATGAGGCTCTGCCTGGAGGAGCCGGCGTCGTGGGCGCCTCGCGCGCTTTCACCAGGTACGAGTCGTTGGGCGTGGTGCTCGCCGTCATGCCGTGGAACTATCCGTTCTGGCAGGTTCTGCGTTTCGCTGCACCAGCTTTGATGACCGGTAACGTCGGCTTGCTGAAGCACGCATCGAATGTTCCGCAGTGCGCGATGTACATCCAAGACCTTTTCGAACGCAGCGGCTTCCCCGAGGGTTGCTTTCAGACCCTCTTGATCTCTTCAGGCCAGGTCGAGGGTGTACTGAGAGATCCGCGAGTTGCGGCGGCGACGATCACCGGCAGTGAATGGGCAGGCCGATCCGTCGCGTCTATATGCGGAGACGAGATCAAGCCGTCCGTACTCGAGCTCGGGGGCAACGACCCGTTCATCGTGATGCCGTCGGCCGACTTGAAGTCGGCAGTAGCCACAGCCGTGACAGCCCGGACTCAGAATAACGGTCAGTCGTGCATCGCAGCGAAAAGGTTTTTGATTCACGATGCTGTTTACGACCAGTTCACGGCGCGTTTCGTTGAAGCAATGTCAGCTCTAACCGTTGGCGATCCGCTGGAGGGGACGACCGATGTTGGTCCGCTTGCCACCGCCGAGGGACGAGACGAAGTAAATGAGCTCGTCGACGACGCAATCGGAAAGGGCGCATCGATATTGTGCGGTGGTGGTCGTTTGGACTTGGACGGGTGGTTCTTCTCGCCAACGGTGATCGCAGACATCTCGTCCGACATGCGGGTCAACGAAGAAGAAGTTTTCGGTCCAGTGGCAATGTTGCACCGCGTCAAAGACATCGACGACGCCATTGCCGTTGCAAATGCGACGCCGTTCGGATTGGGCTCATCGGCGTGGACCAGTTCGGCCGCAGAACAGGACCGGTTCATCTCGGAGATTGCCGCTGGCCAAGTGTTCATCAACGGAATGACAACTTCGTACCCGGAGCTTGCGTTCGGAGGCACGAAGCGCTCCGGATACGGTCGTGAGCTCTCCTATCACGGGCTCCGCGAGTTCTGCAACGCCAAGACAGTATGGGTCAAGTAGTCGACCCGGCGATCTGTTTGGAGAGATTGGCGGGTAAGTGACTTCAAACCGAGCGGACATCGACAGGTGACCGCCCTGAGAGATAGGGCCTGAAATGCGATTGACAGGTAAGGCCGGAGTTATCACCGGCGCTACTAGTGGCCTAGGGCTCGCCACCTTGGAAGCAATGACCCGAGAGGGTGCGTCCATTGTTGCAGTCGGTCGTGATCCAGAGCGCGGAAGTCGCGCGGTGCAGGAAATCAACGACAACGGTGGGCGGGCGGTCTTCCATCAGGGCGACGTGACCGTCGAAGATGATGTGAGGGGCATGATCGATCGGTGCCGTTCGGAGTATGGACGCATCGACATCATGCACAACAATGCTGCTTATCTGGTCAGCGCTGCTATCCACGAAACCACCAACGACCAGTGGTCTGCGTCTCTTGCCGCCAACCTCACGTCGGTGTTCTGGGGGACCAAGTACGCAGTCCTGGCCATGCGCGAGCAGGGGCACGGGGGCTCTATCATCAACACCGCGTCAGTGGCCGGGTTCACAGCTACAGGTGACACTGCTGCTTATGTGGCAACCAAGTCGGGGGTCATCGGACTGACGCGTGACACCGCGATTGCGTATGCCGCAGAGGGAATTCGATGCAACGCGGTCTGTCCCGGCGATTTCGAATCCCCCATGCTTGAGCACTTCTTCGAGACTGCTACCAACCCGGCTGCAGCGCGCGATGCGATGGAAAGGCTGTACCCGACCCAGCGCATACTTTCGCCCGCCGATGTCGCGGCTGCGATCGTATTTGTCGTCTCGGACGAGGCTCGGGGAATGACAGGAACGTCCTTGATCGTCGACGACGGATTGACGGCCAAGACGTACTGATCGACAGGTTGTCGTCACTCGCTGCCATCGCGACCGGGTGACGACAACCTCTCGAATGAAGGGCTTCACGCACCCTTCGGCGGGTGCGCGACAGTTTATCGCTCGCTCGAACACACGGAACACACGGTGGCGACTGCGGCGGTAGTCGAACGCACCGCCGCGCTTGCACACTCGGCCTTAGTTGGAGGCCAGCACATCAGCTGACATCATGACCGATTGTCTTCTCCGTCTTGAGAGAAGGCTTCGAGGACATTGCGGGTGACAGTCGAGACATTGTTCTGGTAGTTGTTTTGCGACAGACATCCGCTCCATGTAATCGATCCGGTACTGAACACGGCGCCACCCTTCGGATACTCGACCAGGACCATGTCAGTCTTGACCAGAGGGCTCACCGACCCGGTCTGCCCCGAATCCGAGGTCAGTATCTCTTCGGAGCACGCTTGCGCGTCGTCCGAGAAGCCGGTCGCCGTGGCAAGAACTGTAGTAGTGGTCGGTGTGCCCAGCAGAACGTCGGCACGGTCGAACTCGTAACCGGCCGCTCCGTAAGACTGAATCAAATTCGGCATGTCCCCGATCAGGTCCTCGTCTGTGTCCCGGAAAACAAATCGACCCGCGTCGCTGTAGGACCCAGGTTGGCGAGCGTAGGGCCGGCCAGATCCTGATGTCTCTGCCGTGAACCCCACTCCGAGCCATGGCTGGGGGGCGATCCAGCGGTGGCGCCACAGTCCCCCGAGTTCGCCGGTCGAGCTCAGATGAGCTTCGCCGGGTTCGGGCTCCCAAGCCCGCGTCGACGGGCCGCGGCGACGGATCTCGACACTCGCTCCCGTCGCGGGATCAAGTTGTGTAACCCAATACATCCCGTTGCCGCCGAGATACATCATCCGCCCGCCGCTTTGCAGATAATCCTGTGTGGACCGGATCATGGCCATTGACCAGTACTCCGGATGTGTGCCGGTCAGCACAACGTTGCAGGGATCGAGAAGTGCCCTACCGTCGTGGTGCAAGTCTTCGTCCGTGATGACGTCGAAGTCGATACCTTGCTGATGCAACCAGTCCACGATGTACAAGTCGGCGTTCAAATTATGGGGAGAACCTTGGCCGTCGTCGAGCCAGGCCATGACACACTGCGGTCGCATATTTACGATCGGGCGGAGCCGAGAACTGTAGCAGACCCCCGATCCGTCACTATGCCTGTCGTAGAGGCTGAGCAGCCTGTTGTCGACGATGTACTTGTCCTGCTCCTGGACGGGGTGTCGACCTGGGCCATGGCTTCGCTCTGATTCACCAGCTGCTCGTTGGCATACGCAAGGTAGGAAAAAGCAGGAAGGAGGAGAACGACTTTAGCGGAGGGATCTCCTGTTGCCGAGCGAACAGTGAACGGTAAGTAGTCGTGGCTGGATCCGCTGAACACATGTGCCGCGTAGAAACCCGCTTTTCAGGTCGGCAGGTACTCTCCATGAGAAAGAAGGATCCCAGCCGGCGTCGAACAGGTCGTCGTCGTGAAAGTGGATTGCTCCATAGTGAGACGGTGCATGGAGCCACGCAGTCTCTGTGCCGTCGAAGTTTCGGCCTGTGGCACCACGCATCGGCATGTTGATCGCGTGTCCGTCGAATCCTGCGCCTGATGTCAGTGATAGACCATCCATCGATTCCGATCTCGAAGACCCATGCCGCCAGCGGACCTTTCGTGAATTCGCTTGAATCACGTTGCGCGCCTGGCAGATCGTGGGTCGCTGCTGTCGGGTAGATGCTGGGGGCCTCGATCTTGCCGTTGTAGAAGTCGCTAGCGTAGTCGCCATTCCGATCCGCACCGATGGAGATTCGCCCGCACCCTGCCACAGGGTCGTCACCGTTAGTGGGAATGGCGCTGCTTGCCGTGCGTACCGGCGACGGGTTCGTGGACTGTACGGCCTCTATGTAGTTGCAAATTCCCTGAATGGTGGTAGCTCGCAGTAAGGCGGTGCCGGTCCTCGTCTCGATTGAGCCGATGGAGACGGTAGCGCCGGCAGCCTCCGCGACAGCGTTGCCATTGTCGAGTCCCACCCATAGCCCACCCTCGCGTTCCCGGCGCCAGGAAAGGAGCGTTTGCCGACCACGTTTGGGCGTAGTCGGCCAGAACCACAGGTCTACGCTGAAGTCATCGATTTCACCGAGATCCAATTGCTTCGGTACTTCGATGTACGAACCTGGTCGCAAGTGCTGCTCGATACCCGTGTAGTTGCCTTCAATCGAGCTTTCCACCGGTTGCGATTTGAAACCGGGAGTGCCCGGCCGAGCGTCTCCCTGAATAAGTCGGACGAGTTCGACATCGTAAGGAGCGCCGCCCTCAGAACTCACCAGAAAGGTGATCTCTTACCCGCCCTGCACGCTCAATCGGTCACTGGATCCAACAATCTTCATGGCACTACTCCAGTGGCTTTCGAAATGCGGCCGCCCCCTCCTGCTAGCTGCGGAATTTTGCCCACACTCCGTAGAGAACGGCGCCAAAGTTCGGACGGGGACATCGTTGTCCAGGCGGCTGCTGTCTTGGATGCAACTACCGGCGCGTTCGGCAGGTGCCTGACTACCAAAGTATCCAGGCGTCCGAGTGGGAGCTTGGGCACGACGGTGCTGACCGTTAGCCAAGTTCACGCTAGCGTATCAATCTCTGACCCGGCAGTCTCTCTCGAACGTCCCGATGAGACTCACGTAGACAGTCTGTCATGCCGGTATGTCCGAGTTCCTACACCTTGCCCCTGGTCGCATATTGCCGACACGAATCATGCTTCACAGTATGCAAGCAACCTCCCCTAGCCTCGCCGGCGTAGACAACGCAAATGGTGTTGGAGCTGCCACAGGAATTACCGCGGCGCCGACGCAGCTGATCGGCTACGACCGTCAGCATGTGATGCATGGATTCACCAATCTGGATCGTGACCTGACACCCGGGCCCATCTTTCAGTCGGGCAAGGGAATTCGCCTGGTCGACGTCGAAGGTAACGAGTGGCTCGACGGATGCGCAGGCCAGGCTAACGTCAGCCTGGGCTACGGACGCGACGAACTAGCCGACGTCGCTGCGGCTACGCTCAAGTCGCTTACCTTCGGTACACACTTTTACCACAACCGAAGTCATGTCTGGGCGTCTCAACTGGCCGACCGGCTCGCACATATCACGCCGAGCGGTATCGATCAGTTCTTCTACGGCGTCGGCGGATCGGACGCGGTAGAAACTGCCATCAAAATTGCGCGCTTCTCGAACATCACCAACGGTCGGCCTGACAAGATCCACATCATCGGGCGTATGAACAGCTACCACGGTGTGAGTTACGGCGGTGCCAGCATGACGGGTGACCACGCCATGTGGTCCAACATCGGGCCCCTGCTCTCCGGCTTTTCCCACATCTCGCAGCCTGAGAATGGGAGCGTCGGGTCAGCCAGTGCGCTCGAAGAAGAGATTCTGCGTGTTGGGCCGGAGAAGGTGGCGGCGTTCTTGGCGGAACCCATCTCTACTCCGAACGGCCTGTACTGCCCTCCGGACGATTATTGGCCGCAGATCCGCGAGATTTGCGACCGCTACGACATTTTGTTCATCGCCGACGAGGTTCTGTGTGGTGTCGGGCGGACGGGCAGGATGTTTGCGATCGAACGATGGAATGTCTCACCGGACATCATCACCATTTCCAAGGCGATCACTGCCGGCTACTTCCCGCTGTCGGTAGTAGGCGTTACCGAACGCGTTCGAAGCGCACTGTCTTCGAGCGGCGAGAAGTTCGTTCACGGAGTGACCAACGGAGGCCACCCGGCCGCCTGCGCAGTGGCTCTCGCGACTTTCGACATCATGGAGCGCGAAGATGTCGTCGGTCAGGCAGTTCGCGGCGGCAATTACTTTGCGCAACAACTCGCTAATCTGGCCGACAGCCAGCAGATCCTGGATAAGAGCACCGCACGGTCGACCGGAATGATGGTCGCAATCAACCTGAAGTTGGACGAATACGGTGACGAATTCGGAGTGCGGGTGCATGAGGAATTTGCTCGTCGGCGAGTTCTCGTGAGGTCCTACCGAAATAACCGGACAATCGGATTTCTACCCGCCTTGACCATCGAGAAGCAGGATATCGACGCTATCGTTGAAAGGGTGGCGGACTCGATCGATGCGACGCGCGCCTCGTTGGGCATCTAAGACGCATTGTTCGTATTCGCACTGCCTTAAGCATTAATGAAAGGGTTCCAAATGTCAGTTCAAGCAGCCGAGAATTCTGTGGTTCAGCGGTACCCGCTGATCGCACGACTGAACAGGCCGTACATCGACGGTGCGTTCGTGGATTCGTTGGGTGATGAGACATTTGCACGTGTAACTCCGGTCAACGGTCAATCCTTGCCGTCCATCGCGTCATGCTCGGACGCCGATGTCGATCGTGCGGTCGCTTCGGCTCGACGCGCGTTCGAGTCGTCGGACTGGCGTCGTCGCAGCCCCCGTGAGCGTAAGCGGGTTCTTCAGCGGTTGTCGGTACTCATGCTAGAGAACAAGGACGAACTGGCGGCGCTGTTGACTGCCGATATGGGCAAGCCGATCGCGGCCGCGACCTGGGAGGTTGAATTCAGCGCTGAGGTCTTCGAGTGGTTCGGCGAATCGGTCGATCACCTCTACGGACAGGTTGCACCGCTCGGACACGACGCGCACGCGACCATTACCCGTGAGCCAATCGGCGTTGCCGCAGCCGTGACGCCATGGAACTTCCCGTTGCTCATGCCCTCTGTGAAGCTAGCGCCAGCTCTGGCTAGTGGAAACGCCGTGGTCCTGAAGCCGGCCGAACAGTCGCCGCTGGTCGCCCTTCGCCTGGCCGAGTTGGCAACGGACGCAGGTTTGCCGGACGGCATCCTCAACGTGATCACGGGACTCGGAGAGACAGCAGGCAAAGCTCTTGCCCTGCACATGGATGTCGATGCGCTGGGGTTCACCGGTTCGACTTCTGTCGGTCGACTGATCATGAAGTACGCGGCCGAGTCGAATTTGAAGAAGGTGTCACTCGAACTGGGCGGAAAATCGCCAAGCTTGGTCCTCGCCGACGCCGGAGACCACGAAATGGTTGCGGTCAAAACAGCTGAAGCAATTTTCGGGAACACCGGCCAAATGTGTGATTCCAGCTCGCGATTGGTCGTGCACGAGTCGATTGCCGACTCCGTCATCGATCAACTTCGCATCGTCGCCGGGCGCTGGCAGCCGCTTGACCCGTTCGATCCCACAGCTGTCATGGGGCCGGTGGTGGACAAGACTCAGTATGACCGCGTTCTCGGCTACCTGGACGTGGGTCGCGAAGAGGGCGCGCAGGTTGTCAGCGGCGGAAACGCCGCTTTGGTGGAGACTGGAGGCTTCTACATCGAACCGACGGTCCTGCGGAATGTCACCAACGAGATGCGCGTCGCCCGCGAAGAGATCTTCGGGCCAGTCCTGTCCGTCATCACCTTCAGCGACGAGGAAGAAGGCCTTCGTATCGCCAACGATACGAACTACGGTCTTGCAGCGTCCGTTTGGACGAACGACATCAGGAAAGCTCACCGCATGGCGCGCGAATTGCGGGCCGGGGCTGTGCTGGTCAACGGTGACGAGCTTTTCGACGTGACGCTTCCGCATGGTGGCTTCAAAGAGTCGGGAATCGGCCGCGACTACTCGCATTATGCGTTCGATAACTGGACCCAGCTCAAGGCCACGTACATCAATCTCGCCTAGTTCGGTCAAACCGCGCGGGTAGCTCGACCGCTCCACACCTCTGCACGGTGGCCCTTGGGTCGCCGTGCAGAGGTGCCTCAAGGGCAGGCCGTCAGTTGTTGCCTGCGCTGAGACCGGTGAGCACTTTTGCCGCCACAGCACGCGAGAACGCCTCGTGGACTCCCCTGACAGGCCATCTGCCAAGTGCCCCACAATTCCATACCATCGATGGTGAAGCTCGTCCAGCTGAGGGCGCAGGCTCACCGCAGCACGAATATCCGCCCAGCCCCTAGTGGCGGAACTCCTCGCTCACGCGAGAAAGGTTGAGAACTGATATGGATCCGCGCCACTCGATTCTGTTCGAGCCCATCACGATCGGTCCGAAAACGATACCGAACCGCTTCCTGCAAACTCCCCATTGCACGAGCTTCGGCAGCACAAAACCGCGCTCCCAGGCGCACCACCGCAAGGTGAAGGCGGAAGGCGGGTGGGGACTCATCTTTACGGAAGAGTGCTCCATCCACSCAGAAGCGGACCAATTTCCTTTCGTGCTAGCCCGTCTGTGGGACGACGACGACGTCGCAAACCTCGCTTTGATGTGCGACATGGTTCACGAAGAGGGTGCATTGGCCGGCATCGAACTGTGGTACGGGGGCGTGCTTCCCTTGAACATGGAGTCGCGCGGGGTATCCCGGGCGCCGTCGCAGATCGTCAGTGATGCGTTCTCTATGGCACCGTGTCTCGAGATGGATATTTCGGACATCGAGATCGTACAAGGGTTTTACGTCGACGCGGCGTTGCGTTCTCGTGACGCGGGTTTCGACGTAATCTGTCTGTACGGAGGTCACGAGGGTTTGCTCGAACAGTTCCTCTCGCCGTACTACAACAAGCGCACAGACAACTACGGTGGTTCTCCGGAGAACCGGGCGCGTATGTGGCGTGAAGTGATCGAGAAAGTCCGCGAAGCGGTTGGCTCCGACATGGCTATTTCTGTCCGTATCTCCGCTGATTCTCTCCGAGGTGAAGAGGGAATCTTGCTGGAGCGTGACGTTCTGCCGTTCATTCGTGCCTGCGACGACATCGTCGACCTATGGGACGTTTACCTGGGCGGTGTGGACTGGGGAGACGACGCGACTCCGTCGCGCTTTTTCCGATCCGGCCGCGCGCTGGAGTATGTCAAACGCATCAAAGAGACAACGCGGAAGCCAGTTGTTGCCGTAGGGCGGTTCACCGACCCGGGTGCGATGGCGCAGATCATCAAGGAAGGTGTCGTCGACATCGTGGGCGCAGCGCGGCCTACAATTGCCGATCCCTTCCTACCTGCCAAGATCAAAGACGGCAGACCGGAAGACATCCGCGAGTGCATTGGCTGCAACATTTGCATCTCACGGTTCGAGCACGGCGGACCCCCCATCATCTGCACTCAGAATGCGACGGCCGGCGAAGAGTACCGACGTGGGTGGCATCCCGAAAAGTTCGATCGTGCCACAAATGCCGACTCCGACGTGCTGATCCTCGGCGCCGGTCCAGCAGGTATGGAGTGTGCGCGAGTCCTCGGTGAACGGGGTATGCGCAATGTGCACCTGGTGGATTCCGAGCCCGAGATGGGCGGCCACCTTCGGTGGCTGACCCAGCTGCCGGGGCTCAATGAGTGGAATCGAGTCACCGACTACCGGATGGTTCAGCTCGAGAAGCTGAAGAATGTCGAATTCATTGCGAACACACGACTTTCCGCCGCAGAGGCCGCAGACTACGGCGCTGGAATCGTCATCGTGGCCACCGGATCTCATTGGTCAGAAAATGGGCTGGGACCTGTGACCAGAAATGGTCTGACTGTATCCAAAAGCCCGAATGTCTTCACCCCTGAAGACATCCTCAGGGATGGGCGCGACCTCCCCGGTAGTCATGTCACTATCATTGACAACGACGGCTACCACGTCGGAGCGGGACTCGCTGACCTGCTTTCCTCGCGTGGCAAAAAAGTGACGCTTCTGACGCACATGGCTGAGCTGGCTCCGTACACGAACTACACGCTGGAAGCCAGTTTCATCCGTCGTAAGCTGCACAAGCAAGGCGTGAAGATCGTGACCTCGACTATCCCTGTCAGCCTGAACGATGAGGGTGTGCAGGCGCATTCGGCGTATGCCGATTCCGACGATCTTCAGTTCTATCCCTCTGATGCGGTTGTACTGGTGACGCAGCGAGTATCCAACACGGGCATCTACCGCGCTCTGCAAGACGAAATCGGATCGGTCCAGTTGCTCGAAGACGGCGTCGACTCCGTATACAGAATCGGAGATTGCGTCGCTCCGAGAATCATCGCGGAGTCGGTTTTCGATGGTCACCGGCTTGCACGTGAAATCGATTCGCCGAACCCAGCAATCGCGTTGCCGTATCACCGTGAGCGTCTGGTCGAACTACGACTCGGACCCACACGCCCGGAAGCATTGACTTCCTAGAACAATGAAGTCAACCAGTCCCGAGCCGGTCGGTCCCTACCCGACCGGCTCGGGACTGACTCGTATGTACAGGGAGAACGTGTGCTCAACAAGGTATCGGTGATGCTGGCGGCGGCGGTTCTATCGGAAACGGCGGCCGCACTGTCGCTCAAAGCCGCGCTCGATACGCCACAGTGGTACACGGTCGTTGTCACCGGCTATTTCGTGTCCTTTGTTTTAATGTCGATGATGTTGCGGGCCGGTGCTCCGATCGGCAAGACCTACGGGATCTGGGCCGCGTCCGGAATCGCGTTGACCGCAGTGTTCGGGACTTTGATATTCGGCGAACCTCTGACTGTCGCAATGGTCACGGGTATTACGCTCGTCATCGGAGGAGTGTTGTTGGTCGAGTTTGGTTCGGCCCGCGCAAGAATCACGGTCGAGCGGTGATGTGGTGGCTGCTCTCCGGCGCGATCGTAGTCGAGGTCGCGGCGACACTTGCGCTGCGTGCATCGGAAGGCGGGCGAAAAAGACTTTGGCTGATCCCCGTGATAGTGGGGTACTTGATCGCGTTCGGACTGCTGTCCGCGACACTATCGGCGGGCTTGGCTATCGGTGTGGCATACGGAGTCTGGGCCGCCTGCGGCGTAGCGCTGACCGCTATTGCTGGACGGCTGTTGTTCAGGGAACCGTTGACGTGGGTCATGGCTGTTGGCATCGCTGTGATCATGGGCGGTGTCCTGCTCATCGAAGTCGGTTCCGGAGCTCATTGACCCAGGTTCGCGTTAAGCGAAGCGGGCTCGCAAGAGCCTCACGGACTCGACAACCATGGAGCGCACTATTAATTGCCACCAACAGCGGTGGCCCCATACAGCTGAACCCAAGCGTTACAACACCAATCAGGACCGGCATTCACACAGCTCAAACGTGGACGATACGTCAGTGGTTTATGCCACATAGTTTACAAGAGGAGCATTGCATGTGATCTGGGGCATGCGTGAGATTGAAGGTTCATCTTTCGGGGGGTCGACAACGGCGCCGCCGCCCGCAATGTGAAACAAGTACGGTCCCGGCCCGGGCCCGTAGGCCAGCTAGCAAGCCAGCGGAGGAACAGCATGAAGGTTGTCGGATACGCGGACAAGTTGAGTGTCGAGCCGGGAGCAGCGATCACCTTCATGGTGAGCTCTGAGCCCGGACGCTTTTCGGCCCAGCTGGTCCGGCTCATCCACGGCGACACGAACCCGGCCGGACACCGGGCTACAAAGACGAAACTGTC